>JAAYKS010000016.1 GCA_012522285.1 Clostridiaceae bacterium
AGCGCACCGCCCAGCAGCGCGGCCCATTGGATGCAGATCAACAGGTGTTCCACTTCGGAATCCCCGTCCAGTGCCAGCCGGACCGATGCTGCGGCCGCGATCACCAGCGCACAGACCATGGAGGCGGGATAGCGGAGAAACGCCCGCAGCCCTCCCCGGAAAACGTTGAGCACGGACTGGTAAAATTGGTTCACAGACGGTCCCTCCTTTAGGTGGTCCTATCAGGGACGGATCACAGTCGTGGCTTTCATCAGGCAATCCGCTATCTCCGACAGAGAAACCGGCCGGCCGGCAGCCAGCGGGGTCGGGATGCCGTGATGTTCGAGACTTGTTGCGCAAGCCATCACATCGATGCCGTGGTGCTCGAGCTCTTCGAGATCGGCCAGTGCCGGCGAATTCGCGGCCACAAGACGGACCCCTCCGTTATAAAAGATGATCGCATGGGGCAGGATGGGACCGGAAGTCAGCTCGTCGATCAGGGCGAGCAAGAGTTTTCGGCCGAGGGCTTCGTCTCCCTCCCCCATCGCTTCAGAACCGATCAGGACGACACGATGCCCAGGCGTGTCGCCCTCCAGCAATAGGTACTCCTCCGGCATTACCAGGTCATGCATTGTTGATTCCTCCCGATAAATTGGCTTTTCCCCCGAGTGCGCGGAGGATAGGCGGGGCGGCCAGCGCGGCGGCCGCACATTTGAGCAGATCTCCCGGCAGATAAGGCAGCAACAGGTACGACAGGGCTTTGCCGAACGCCCAGCCGGTGCCGTGGATCCAGCGCAATGTAAAGAGAACGTGGAACAGCCCTGCCGCATAGAGCAGGACGGTTCCGCCCAGCGCAAGCGCGAACAGCCGCCCGAACGTGGGGCGTCCGATCCGGCGCATCAATAGTCCGACCAGCAAGGCCGCCAAAATAAATCCCACGATGAAACCAAAACTCGGATGCAGGATCGCGGCCAGCCCGATCTGCCGGCTTGCGTACACCGGAAACAACAGCCCGATCCCCAAAAAAAGGACCTGTGCCATCCCGCCCCACACACCGCCGAGCAACATGCCGGACAACAGGACAAACAAGGTTTGCAAGGTCACGGGGACCGGGGAAAAAGGCAGGGGGATCTGGATGGACGCTCCGACAATGGTCAGTGCGGTGAACAGGGAAACGAGCGTCATCCGGTAGAGTCGGCGTCCGTCCCGTCGCATCAGGGCTTTTCCTGCCTTTCGGGTCCGGCGCCGCCGGTCAGAGTCCGGATCGCGCGGATGACCGCGTCTTTGCTGTTTCCCCACGGTTTGTCGTTGTTGCGGTAGTCAAATTTGAGGGTGAACCACTCGACATCGTGCTCCAGCCCGCCGAACGCGCGAGCGGTCACCGTCCGCAGGTCGGCCAGCATCGCCGACGCGTCATTTTGTCCGAGGTGCGCCGCCGCGGCATCCAGCAAATCGGCCAGATGGGGTACGCAAAATTGTGTGGTGGCCCGGAAGACATCGCGGAAGGGTTCTTCATGTACATATTGCCAGCAGATGACGTCGAGATAGCGGGCCATGGTGTCCGCCAGCCGGTCGCAGATCACACAAGTAGCGGCGTGGCCGCGAATTCCCTGGGCGGCGGTGCGCAGACGTTCCCGATAATCCTTCTGCCGGCCGGACAGCAACGTGCGGGGCTGGATGTCCGCCTGTTCCAGCGCGGTTCCTAGTTCGCCGCCGACCTGTCCGACGCGGGTGTGGAGCATCAGTCCCAACCCGAGCCGGTTGTGTTCCCGATTGTAGAGCGCGTTCGCATGGGTCCGGCAGAATCCGCGCTCGTTTGTCGAGACCCGTACGTCGGACTCCATCAGGGAAGGGCCGAGATAGTAATCCAGCATCTCCCCTTCGAGTTTTTCGCGCAAAACGCACAAAGGACAATCCCTGTCGTTGCGGCGAAAGGCGTCGTTGACCGGGATGGTGTAGATTTTTTCCTTCATGGGGGAAATGGCCTTTCCAATATACGTTGCGGAACACGCGGTTCACGATCCACATTATACCATGCCGCCGTCGGGCGGACGAAAAGGTGATACGATGGGGAAAACCGATACCAGGGGAGATCCGACATGCCCGATCCATCCGCCTTCCGATTGACCGAAACCGTCCGGGACGGTCTGCCGGTCCTGCTTGTACACGACGCGGGGGACTTGTCTCCCGGCGGGTTCGACGCCAAACTCACGTTCGAAAGCGGTCAGTGCTTCCGATGGCGGTCCGCTCCGCAGCCCGGTCGACCCGACCGGTGTGCGGGTGTGGCAGGCGGACGGCGGGCCGCGGTATCCTCGTGCCGCGGCGGGCGCGACCTCGAGATCGAGAACGCCCGCGCAGCAGACTTTGCGGCATTCTGGCACCGCTATCTCGACCTCGGGACCGATTACGCTCCGGTGGTCGAGCGGGTGCGGACCGACGACTATATGCGGCAGGCGATCTCATTTGCGTCCGGCGCGCGGCTGCTGCGCCAGGATTTCACCGAAACACTGCTATCCTACATCCTCTCGGCAAACAACAGCATCCCGCGCGTCATGTCCCTGGTCGAGACGCTGTCCGAACGGTTTGGGACTTCTCTCCCGTCCCCGCTCCCCGACGACAAAGGCCGTCCCGTTTTTGACTTTCCTTCGCCGTCTGCCATCGCGTCCGGGCTGTGTCCGGATCCCGGTCGCGACTGCGGATTCGGACAGGGATTGCCGGGCGGTCGCTGCGGCCGGGCGTTTGGCGGCTATCGCTGCCCCTATCTCGCCCAATCCGC
>JAAYKS010000149.1 GCA_012522285.1 Clostridiaceae bacterium
TCAAAATGCTCTTCGAAAGTTTTGCCTGAACTGCCTACATAGAAGGAGAGAAACAGACGTGTCACAAGGCGATATTCTTCGGATCATGCAGAGTGCCATTTTTCTCATCATTGAGGTTTCCGCGCCTGTCCTCCTGGCCGGACTTGTGGTTGGTCTGCTTGTCTCCGTGTTTCAGGCGATGACCCAGATCAATGAGCAAACCCTGGTTTTCGTACCCAAAATTCTGGCCATCCTGTTGGCCATCGTCATGCTGGGTGGTTGGATGATGACCCGCCTAAGCGAGTTCACCACCGGTTTGTTCGGGATGGTGTCCGAGATTGTGAAATGAGATCGATGGAGAGTATACGTTCGCTGCCATTTCTGCAACCGGGAATTCTCCCTTATCATCTTCTGCTGTTTGTACGGATGACGGGTTTGTTTTTGCTGTCGCCGATCTTCGGCCGCAGCGGTGTCCCGGCTCGATTGAAAGCCGGTCTAGCGATGGCGATGGCGTTCTTGCTTTCAGCAGTTTTTCCACCGCCACCGGGATATGCGGCCGGGCCGATACCCGCGTATGCGCTGGATGCGATTCTGGAGTTGTCGGTTGGCCTGCTGATGGGATATGTGACGCTTGTGTTTTTTAGTACGACTCAGATCGCCGGTCATGTGATTGATATCAGCATGGGTATGGGTGTAGGCAGCATATTTGACCCCAACACCCGCACGATGACTCCACTGAGCGGAGCGCTGCTGAACTATGCCATGTTGCTGTATTTCTTTGTCAACAATGGTCACATCAAGTTGCTCACCTTGTTGTATGCATCACTCCGCGCGGTTCCGATCGGCGAAGTCCGGTTATCCGGAGGACTTGCTTTGATGGCCGTAGAGCAATTCACGCTGGCATTCGGCCTCGCCGCCAGCCTGATGCTGCCGTTGGTCGGGGCTGCGCTGCTGACGGAAACGGCGATGGGTATCCTTATGCGCGCGGTGCCGCAGCTCAATGCCTATATGGTAGGCATTCCAATGAAAGTCGGGATCGGCCTGGTGCTGCTATATATGATGCAACCTTTATATGGTGGATTTTGCGATCAGGTGTTTACCCATTTGTTTTCCGCCACGGAACAGATGATCTTGTCGGTGGGAGGTGTGGGATGAGCGCGGGCTCCAGCGGCGAAAAAACCGAGAAAGCCACACCAAAGAAGCGGCGTGATGAGCGGGAACGCGGCAATGTCTTTATGAGCCGCGATTTGACCACTGCGGTATCGTTGTTGGGTATGTTCGGCATCATGCGGATTCTGGGGCCCTCGGTCGGCCGATCTATGCAGTCGGTTTTTCTGGACTTGCTGCCGGCATCTCGTGGAAGCGGGAAGCTGTTCACTGAACTGGATGCGCAACTTTGCTTGTTGGACGCCGCCAAAGCGATGACAATTGCTGTGCTCCCGTTTTTTCTCTGTGCCATTGCGATCTCTGTTCTGATCACAGTTGTACAGACGCGGTTTATGGTCACCGGAAAAACCCTGGCTGTCCGTTTTAACCGGATCAGCCCGATCAGCGGGTTCAAAAGGCTATTCTCGTCGCGATCGATCATGGAGACGGTGAAGTCCTTGTTGAAAATCGGACTGATCATCGCCACCATCTATGGTGAATTTTCTGATGGAATCCGAAGGACGCCTGATCTGACTGCCATGTGCATCCGTGGGGCTATCCAGTCGGTGTTCGACAGCGGAACCACCCTGGCTTTCCGGTGCGGCATCCTGCTGGCCGGCATCGCCGTCATCGACTATGTATATCAATGGTGGAAACATGAAAAGGACATCCGCATGACCAAAGAAGAGGTCAAACAGGAATACAAGCTGATGGAAGGGAATCCGGAAACCAAAGGGCGCATCCGGCAGATCCAGCGGCTGATGTCACGCACCCGCATGATGGCGGCAGTGCCCGAGGCCGATGTCATAGTCACCAATCCAACCCATTATGCTGTGGCATTGCGGTATGATACGCGACGGGAGGCTGCTCCGGTGGTGCTGGCAAAAGGAAAAGGATATCTGGCACTCAAGATTCGCGAAATCGGCAATGAACACAAGATCACGATCGTTGAAAACCGACCGCTGGCCCGCGCCCTCTATGCCTCCGTCGACATTGGCGAGATGATCCCGGCTCGCTTTTATCAAGCGGCCGCGGAGGTTTTGGCTTACGTAGCGCGACTCAAGAAAGGAGCTTTGTGATGAAAGCAACCGACCTGATTGTCGCCTTTGGGGTGTTCTTGATCATTGTCCTGATCCTTGTCCCTCTCAGCCCGCTGCTGCTGGACTTTTTGTTGATCGTCAGTATCAGTCTGTCCATCGTGGTGCTGTTGTTGACCATGTTTTCACATGAAGTGCTTGACCTGTCTGTGTTTCCGCCCCTTCTGCTGATTCTGACGCTGTTTCGCTTGTCTCTCAACATCTCCTCGACTCGACTGATCCTTGGCAACAGCGGCAATGCCGGAGCCGTCGTGCGTACGTTCGGCGGATTTGTCATTGGCGGCAATCTTGCGGTGGGGCTGGTCATTTTTGCAATCATCGTCGTTGTCCAGTTCATCGTAATCACCAAGGGCTCAGAACGCGTCGCGGAGGTGTCTGCCCGATTTACGCTGGACGCGATGCCCGGCAAACAGATGGCGATCGACGCGGATCTCAACGCCGGCCTGATCACCGAGGTGCAGGCCCGCGCACGACGGTTGAAGATTCAGAGGGAGGCAGACTTCTATGGCGCGATGGACGGTGCCAGCAAATTTGTCAAAGGCGACGCGATTGTCGGGATTCTGATCGTGCTGATCAATATGATCGGGGGCCTGGCTATAGGCGTCGTGTCGGAAGGCAAGTCGTTTGGCGAGGCGATTCAGATTTACACCTTGGCAACAGTCGGAGATGGATTGGTCAGCCAACTGCCCGCGTTGCTTGTATCAACGGCTACAGGGATCATCGTGACCCGTTCCGCGTCGGAGAATAACCTCGGACATGACATCACATCCCAGTTTTCTGCGCAGCCAATTGTGCTGCTCATCGCCGCGGCCATGGTATTTACACTGGGCACCATTCCAGGGTTGCCAAAGTTCCCGATCTTTCTGTTGGCAGCAAGTCTTGGGACCCTTGGTTTGATCCTGCGGCGACGGAGTCGAGCTGCGCAAAGTGCCCCTGCAGCAGAAGATGGCGAGATCGCGGGGCAAGGCGACAAGGCAGAAAATGTCGTTTCTTTGATATCCGTAGATCCTATTGAACTGGAGATTGGATATGGCTTGATTACATTGGCGGATCCCTCTCAGGGCGGTGATTTGTCGGACCGGATCATCATGATTCGCCGGCAATGTGCGGTCGATCTGGGAATGGTCATTCCAGGTATCCGATTGCGGGATAACGTGACTCTCAAGACAAATGGTTATGTGATGAAGATCCGCGGAGACGAGGTCGCACGGGGCGATATCATGCCTGAACACTTGCTGGCCATGAGTCCCGACGGTGACAATCACGGCATCATTGGTACGGCAACCACCGAGCCGTCATTCGGATTGCCGGCACTCTGGATCAGTAAGAGCGAGCGGGAAAAAGCGGAAACAGCCGGGTTCACCATTGTCGATCCCCCTTCGGTGATCGCAACACATTTGTCCGAGATTCTACGTCGGCACGCACATGAATTGCTGGATCGCCAGCAGGTCCAGGTCCTGGTTGAGCACCTAAAAGAGACCCAACCCACATTGGTGGAGGAGGTGTTTCCCAAACTGTATTCATTGGGGGATCTGCAGAAGGTGCTAGCCGGCTTGTTGCGAGAAGCTGTAGCCATCCGCGATCTGACGACCATTGTGGAAACTATGGCGGATTTCGCTTCGGTCACACGCAATTCGGATACACTGGTCGAATTTGTTCGTCAACGTCTGAAACGAGCCATCTCCCGCAAGTTCATCCCAGGTGGAAAAGCGCGGGTCATCACGCTGGATCCGCAACTTGAGCAATTGATCCTCGAGCGCTTGCGCAATACCGATCAGGGGTCATTTATCGCATTGGCTCCCGACCAGATACAGCAGGTAATGCGAAACTTGCAAACGGCAGTCGAAGACATGCTGTCCATGGGCCTGACGCCAGTCGTCCTGACATCACCGGCGGTTCGTCCGCACTTTAAAAAAATGGCCGACCAGTTGGCACCGGATTTGGCCGTTCTTTCATATAACGAAATAGAAGCCACCGTTGAACTGCAGGCGGATCGCATGGTCGGCGTGAGCGCTTGAAGAAAGAAGGTGTAGTAATGGATATTCCGGGCAGCGGGAAAACAGCATTGCCAGCTCCTCTGGCAGGTGGAGAAGAGGTGGATATTGCGGGGTTGTAGCAGGCCTATGCCGCAGATAAAAGCAATGAAATCCGCAATGAGATCCTTTTGCATTTCGTTCCCCTTGTGAAGAGGGTCGTCGGCCGATTGTTCGCAACGACACGACCCTATGTGGATTATGACGATCTGATCAGCTGCGGCGTGTTGGGGTTGATGGATGCGATCGACCGGTTTGACGCCGGGCGCGGCGTTCGGTTTGAGACATACGCCCAGATCCGGATCCGCGGCGAAGTGATCGACTACATGCGGCGACAGGACTGGGCGCCGGTCCATGTTCGCACGCGGATCAAACAACTCGAATCGGCATATGAACAAGTTGCGCAAAGGAACGGGGGACCCGCTTCGGAACTGGAGGTCGCAACTGAGCTTGGAATGGAACTGGAAGACTTGCACCAAACGTTGAGCGACTCCCATTTCTTGAATTTGATGTACTTGGATGAATTGTTGACAGAAACCGGCAGCGATGAAAGTGACATGACATCAGAGCCGGCCGCGGTTGGGGAAATCGAGCGCAAAGAGTTCAGAACCATGTTGGCCAAGGAGATCGGACGCCTCAGCGAGCGGGAACAGATGGTACTGAGCTTGTACTATTTTGATGAGTTGACGCTGCGTGAGATCGGGAAAGTACTGGGTTTGACTGAATCCCGAATCTCGCAAATTCATTCGGCCATCATCCTAAAACTCAGGGCTCGACTGTCCAGACAATACCAGGTTCCGGCAGGTTCGTGAAAAATGTCATCAGAATGTAAAATTGTCCTAAAGCTTTCCACCATTTCAACCGATTTTCATTATGAAGCATGGGTTCGCCCAGCGGGAGGAAGAAATGAACAGAGGGATTTACACAGCTGCCACAGCGATGATCTCACAGCGCAGACGTATGGATGTGGTCACCAGCAATCTCGCCAATGCGACGACGCCGGGCTACAAAGAAGACACTTTGCTTTCCCGCTCGTTTCAGGATCTTCTCGTGCAACGCATAA
>JAAYKS010000150.1 GCA_012522285.1 Clostridiaceae bacterium
GCCAAGGCCAACCGCAAAACCATCGTGCTGCCCGAGACTTCAGACCGCCGTGTGCTGGAAGCCGCCGCGCGTCTGTCGGCGGAAAAGATCACCCACGTCGTACTGATCGGGGATCCGGACGAAATCCATGCCGATGCCGCCGGACTGGATCTGACGGGGGTGCGGATCGTCAATCCTCTGACCGAAGGCAAACTGGACGAATATACCGCGCTGTACTATGAAATGCGCAAGAACAAAGGCATGACGCCCGAAAAAGCCGCGGAAACCATGAAGAATCCCCTGTTTTACGGCGTCATGATGGTCAAGACAGGCGAGGCCGACGGCATGGTCGCCGGCGCCATCAACAGCACTGCCAACACCCTGCGCCCGGCTCTTCAGATCCTGCGCACCGCGCCGGGCACCAAGCTGGTCTCGGCGTTCTTCATGATGGTGGTGCCCGACTGCCAGTACGGAAAGGACGGCACTTTCCTGTTTGCGGACAGCGGTCTGGTCGAAAACCCGAACGCGGACGAATTGTCCGAAATCGCACTTTCCTCCGCGAAATCCTTCCGTCAGCTGACCGGCGGCGAGCCGCGGGTGGCGATGCTCAGCTACTCCACCAAGGGAAGCGCGCAGTCCGAGTTGACCGACAAAGTGATCGAAGCCACCCGGCTGGCCAAAGAAAAAGCACCGGATCTGGCCCTCGACGGTGAATTGCAGCTTGACGCGGCGGTCGACGCCGGCGTCGCGGCATCCAAGGCGCCCGGCAGCGATGTCGCGGGCACGGCCAACGTCCTGGTGTTCCCGGACCTCAACGCGGGCAACATCGGCTACAAGATCGTGCAGCGGCTGGCCAAAGCCGAGGCTTACGGCCCGATCACGCAAGGCATCGCGCGCCCGGTCAACGACCTTTCGCGCGGTTGTATCGCGGACGACATCGTCGGCGTCGCCGCGATCACGGCCGTGCAGGCGATGGATTGACGGATCGAACCGGGCGCTTTGACGCGCCTGACCCACCGGGCATTATCAGCGAAGGAGCGCACACAATCATATGATCATCCTCGTCATCAACGCAGGGAGTTCCTCCCTCAAATATCAGTTGCTGGATACCGTCTCCGGGGAGGCACTCGCACGGGGTGTCGCGGAGCGGATCGGGCTTGACGCTTCGCAGATCAAACACACGAAAAACAACGGCGAACCCGTTCGGCTGCTGGTCGACATGCCGAGCCACCGGGAAGCGATCCAGGAGGTGCTCCAGGTACTCACGGCAGCCGAGACCGGCGTGATCTCCGGCATGGACGCGATCGACGCCGTCGGCCACCGGGTTGTCCACGGGGGCGAAAAATTCGCGGACTCCGCTCTGATCACGCCCGCGGTCAAAGAGGCTATCCGCAGCTGCTTTGTGCTCGCTCCGCTTCACAATCCGCCCAATATGACCGGCATCGAGGCCTGCGAAGAGGCGATGCCCGGCATTCCCGAGGTGGCGGTCTTCGACACCGCCTTTCATCAGTCCATGCCGCCGGAAGCGTACATGTACGCCATCCCTTATGACCTATATAAAAAACTGGGCATCCGCAAGTACGGATTCCACGGCACCTCCCACCGCTATGTTGCGTACCGTGCCGCGGAGATGCTCGGCCGGGACATCCGCGACCTGCGGATCATCACCTGTCATCTGGGCAACGGGTCCTCGATCACCGCGGTCAAAGGCGGAGAGTCGGTCGACACCTCGATGGGCATGACCCCGCTGGCGGGCATCAGTATGGGCACCCGCAGCGGAGACATCGATCCCGCGATCGCGATGTTTCTGATGGAGCGTGAGAAGCTGAACGCGCAGCAGGTGGACGACATTCTCAACAAAAAGTCCGGCATGCTCGGTATCTCGGGCATCAGCAGCGACTTCCGCGACCTGTATGCCGCCTCTGATGCGGGCAACGAGCGCGCGACGCTCGCACTGGATATCTTCAAATATCACTGCCGCAAAACCATCGGCGCCTATGCCGCGGCAATGGGCGGTGTAGACGTGGTGGTATTTACGGCCGGCGTGGGAGAAAACAACGACGATGTCCGGCAGGGCGCCTGCGAAGGGCTGGCATTCATGGGGATCGAGATCGATCCGGCCAAAAACAGCGCGGCCCGCGCGGAATCAGACATCTCGGTCGACGGATCCCGTGTACGGGTACTGGTCGTACCAACCAACGAAGAACTGGCGATCGCCACCGAAACTGCCCGGATCTGCTGCAAGTCCTGACAACCGCTATCGGACGCGAGCGAAGTGCACGAGCACATTCCGGGTTCATCGACGAGGAGTCAATCGCATGCTAGTTTCCAGTCTTTTTTTCAAAACACAGCGGGAAATCCCCGCAGATGCCGAGATTCCGAGCCACCAGTTGATGCTGCGGGCCGGCCTGATGCGCCAGATGGCTTCCGGCGTATACGCGTACCTCCCGCTGGGCTACAAGACCTTCCGCAAGGTGGAGGCGATCGTTCGGGAGGAGATGGACCGCGCAGGCGCGCAGGAACTGATCATGCCTGCGATTCTGCCGTCCGAGCTCTACATGGCATCCGGCCGGTGGGAAAAGTTCGGACCTGAGATGTTCCGTCTCAACGACCGCAACAACCGGCCTTTCTGTCTGGGCCCTACGCATGAAGAGGCTTTCACCGAGACGGTGAAGAGTGTCGCGCATTCCTACCGCGACCTCCCGGTGACCCTGTATCAGATCCAGCACAAATACCGCGACGAGAAACGTCCCCGTTTCGGCGTGATGCGCTCGCGCGAGTTCGTCATGAAAGACGCCTACAGTTTTGACCGCGACGACGCGGGCCTCGACCGTTCATATCGTCAGATGGACGCTGCATATCGCCGGATCTTCGACCGATGCGGACTGGACTACATTGTCGTCGATGCGGATTCGGGTGCCATGGGCGGTTCCGGTTCTCAGGAATTCATGGTCAAGTCCGAGGTCGGGGAGGCAGGTGTTGCATTCTGCCCGGCATGCGGATATGCGGCCAACGACGAAAAAGCACCCTGCGCCGCGCCAGCCGCCACGGAGTCTTCCGCCGCGGTCCCGGCCATGGAGTCCGTGGACACACCCGCGGTCCGGACCATCGAAGACCTGACCGCGTTTTTCGGGAC
>JAAYKS010000151.1 GCA_012522285.1 Clostridiaceae bacterium
AAAACGTGATCCTGTTCATCGACGAGTTGCACAACATCATCGGCGCGGGCAATGCCGAAGGTGCGATGGATGCCGCCAACATCCTCAAACCGCTGCTCGCGCGCGGCGAACTCCGGATCATCGGGGCAACCACCATCGACGAGTACCGCAAGCACATCTCCAAAGATTCCGCGCTGGAGCGCAGGCTGCAGCCGGTTACGATCGGGGAGCCTTCGCAGGAAGACGCGATCCTGATCCTCAAAGGACTCCGGGATAAATACGAGGCGCACCACAACGTCCAGATCACCGACGAGGCGATCGAGGCCGCGGTGAAGCTGTCGAGCCGTTTCATCACCGACCGGTTCCTGCCCGACAAGGCGATCGACCTGATTGACGAGGCGGCCTCCAAGCTCCGGCTCGCGGCCGCGGTCGAACCGGAAGAGATCAAGACGATGGAAGCGCAGGTCACGGAGATCCAAAGCCGCAAGAAAGAGGCGGTTGAGAAAGAAGACTTCGAACGCGCGGCGATCCTCCGCAAAGAGGAGGAAGAGCTGCAAGCCGATATCCAGAAGAGCAAGGACACCTGGACCCACGACCGGGACCACAAATCCAATCAGCTCACCCCGGACGACATCGGCAGCATCGTCGCCAGCTGGACCGGGATTCCGGTGCGCAAGATCAACGAAACCGACGCGGAGAAACTGCGGGTTCTCGAGGATGAGCTGCACAAACGGGTCGTCGGCCAGAACCAGGCGGTCACCGCCGTCTCCAAGGCGATTCGCCGCGGCCGACTGGGTCTCAAAGATCCCAAGCGTCCGACCGGCTCGTTTATCTTCCTGGGCACCACCGGCGTCGGAAAGACCGAGCTCGCCAAAGCGCTCGCCGAGGTAATGTTCGGAGATGAGAACGCGATGATCCGCATCGACATGTCGGAGTACATGGAAAAGTTTGACGTCAGCAAATTGATCGGTTCTCCGCCGGGCTACGTCGGATACGACGAGGGCGGCCAGCTCACCGAGAAGGTCCGCCGCCGGCCCTATGCCGTGGTACTGTTTGACGAAATCGAAAAAGCGCATCCCGATGTGTTCAACGCGCTGCTGCAGATCCTCGAAGACGGGAGGCTGACCGACGGCCAGGGCCGCACGGTCGACTTCCGCAACACGATCATCATTATGACCTCCAACATCGGAGCGCGCATGCTGACCACCGCGGCCGGGCGCCGGATCGGATTTGACCTCGGTCTGTCCAATGGATCGGGAGACGAGTCGTCGGACGAGCACCTGTACGGGGGCAAGACCTACAACGAAGCACGCGATGTCGTGACCGAAGAGATGCGCAAGACCTTCAATCCGGAGTTTATCAACCGGGTCGACGAGATCATCTTCTTCCGGATGCTCGACCGCAACGCGATGAGAAAGATCGTCGAACTGATGCTCGGCTCCCTGCGAAAGAGGATCACGGAACTCGGGATCACGCTCGAAGTGACCGAAGCCGCCGGGGATCTGCTCGCGGAAAAAGGGTATGACCCGCAGTACGGTGCGCGTCCGCTCCGCCGGGTGATCCAGTCCCACGTGGAGGACCGGTTCTCGGAAGCCATGTTGGACAACATCGTCGAGCCCGGTGACACTGCGCTGGTGGACGTCGCGGACGGCGAGATCGTCATCCGCAAGAAGCAGGCGGAACCGGACTCGTCGGTCGGAACTGAAGATCCCGCACAGCCTGCCCCGCAGTCCTGACCTTTTCATCTCGATGGTGATAACCGCGATGAATAACCATAAGGAGCCCTGTGTCCGGGCCGAGTACTGCACCCCGAATGTTGGTTCGTGACCAATATTTCAGGGTGCAGTACAATGACCGGACACAGGGTTTCTGGTATCCTCAAACCCGGAGGAATAGCGTATGCCGATACCCGAGAGCCTGTTTCACAAACAAATCATCCTGTGTCCCCGATGCGGTTCCGAAGAGAACGCGACATTGTGGGACATCGTCAACGTCCAGAGCGATCCCGATCTCAAGCAGCGCCTGCTGCGCAAGACGCTCCAAAGTCACGAGTGCGCCAACTGCGGTGCGGCGTTCGTCCTGGCAGAGCCGATGGCGTACCACGATCCCGACCGGAAACTGCTGGTCGCCGTATTGCCCGTGGTAGAACCGGATCCCGACCGGCAGGAAGACATCCAGCCCCCCGATCCTCTGGTGGCGGGCCGCATGGCACTGGCGGCGCTTGGCCACGAGCCGGACCCCGAGGAGGGGTACACCCTGCGCCTGGTCATCGACTACAACCACCTGATCGAGAAAATTCACCTCGCAGACCACGGCCGTAGCGACCGGGTGATCGAGGTGCTCAAAGTGGCGATCCGCCGCAACCCCTCACCGGACGCACCCGCGTCCGGGATCGAAGAAATGCTGTACCTGACCGAAAGAGACGGTGTCCTGTTCTTCATGATCCGGGACGGGGAAGGCGCGTGGCTCCAGATGGAACTGGACGACGCGCTATACGACAACGT
>JAAYKS010000152.1 GCA_012522285.1 Clostridiaceae bacterium
CTTCTGGCGTCTCGACGTCTGATCCTCAACTCGGCGACTCTCGACCCAGCCCGATTGGAACCCATGCTTGCGCTTGCACTCGAATACGGCACCGGCTTGGTGGCACTCCCGATCCGGGGGCGTCGTTTGCCGGAATCCGTAGCCGAGCAGGTAGATATCGCAGAGGAACTACTATCGGCTGCACAGGCGGCCGGCCTGCCCGAAGACCGGATCTATCTCGACATGCTGGTCAGCGCGGCCGCGATCGACACAGATGCGCCGTCGCGCGCACTTGCGTTTGCCCGCCACATGCGCACAGGCCATCCTGATCTCCACTTGACAGGCGGGATCTCCAATGTCTCCTATGGTCTGCCCGGACGTCGCCCGATCAATGCCGCGTTTTTGTCCGCATCGATACAGGCCGGGGTGGACGCACCGATTCTAGATGTGCTCGATACCAACATGCTGCATGTGCTGACGGCATCTGTCATGATCGCCGGACAAGATGAATACTGTGCGGATTACCTCGCGTTTTACCGCAGTCGGATCGCCGGAACGCCCTCGACTTGACCGCAATTGCGCTCTCCCGGTCAAGAGGTATCGGTATGGCTCCGATATGCTGGAGCGGGAGGTGAGGGAAACGAAACCTAGGGAAAAGATCGAAGCCGTCCAGCGGATGCAGGACCACATCGAAGCGAATCTGCACCGTCCGATCACACTCGAAAACTTGGCACGCGCTGCGGGGTATTCTCCTTCGCACTGCGCGCGGGTGTTCCACGAGCTCACAGGACGTACTCCGTTCGACTATATCCGCGCCTACCGGCTTTCCAAAGCCGCGCTGCGGTTGGCCGACGGGGAAGAGCGTGTGCTGGATGTCGCACTGGATTTCGTGTTTGGGTCCCACGAAGGCTTCACGCGCGCCTTTTCCCGACAGTTCGGAGTTCCCCCGCGCGACTATGCGAGCAACACCCGCCCGGACCGTCTTTTCATGCCTGTACGGGCGCAGTCCGCCCGGCCCGCATCGCGGAAAGGAGATCGCGACATGTCTGTTGAGCCGAAAGAAAAAGAACCACTCCGCACCGTCTTTGTCCAGGTCGTCGAACGACCGGCACGTGGATTCATTCTCAAACGGGGAATGGCCGCATCCGACTATTTTGCTTATTGTGAAGAGGTCGGTTGCGACATCTGGGAGATACTCACCGGCATCCGGGAGGCCATGTATGAGCCGATCGGTGCCTGGTTGCCACCGGTGATGGTGGCTCCCGGGACATCCGAGTACGTCCAGGGGGTCGAAGTGCCGCTGGATCGGGACATCCCTGTCCCGGAAGGATTCGAACGCATCGACCTGCCCACCTGCAAAGTCATGGTATTCCAGGGACCTCCCTTTCCGGAAGAGCGGTATGAGGAAGCCATTGGTGATTTGTGGGAGGTTATGAAGTCGTTTGACCCGGCCCCCTATGGATTCCGATGGGCAGATGAAGACGGCCCACGATTCCAGATGGAACCTCAGGGATATCGCGGCTACATCGAAGCCCGCCCGGTCCGCCCGGTCTGATCCGCCAACGGATCCTTGTAGGA
>JAAYKS010000153.1 GCA_012522285.1 Clostridiaceae bacterium
GAGCAGTTGCGAGCGGAAGGGCTTGCCGCGACGTCAGAGGGGACGGAGCCTGCCGATCTGCCGGTTGTCGATCTTGACCAGCCGGTCCCCTGGCCGATCGACCAGGAAGCGCTGACCACGGCCCGCATCGCGATCCTCGAGACGCGCGCGGAAAAAGACCGCCGACAGGTTCTGACGCAGCAGATCATCCGCGGAACTTGCAAGAAGGTCGTACATCTTCGTTTCGAAGATACCCCGATCCTCTATGCCCGCCAGTTTTTGTTTGACTTGCTGGGGTGATTTCCAGTCGTCGCCGGGATCCCGGCGGTGGTTCGTCCGCTATTTCTGGTACTGATGCAGCCGTCCCTCGACCATGGGCGGGCGGCGTTCGATCGCGGCCAGTGAGTATTCGACCGCCTCTTCCGCTTCCAGCGGGGTCATGCACCCGACCGCGACGAGATCCTGCGGGCGGATGGTGTTCCAGACAAACGTGAGCCCCACGAAGGGATTCAAGTGGCCGGCCGCCATCGGTTTGATGGTGATGACCGGTTTTTTGGCGCCCCATATGATCTTGTGGACGGTCTCGACCTCGATCTGCATCAGGAAGCCCGCGGCGTTGTAGATCTGGATGTAGGTCTCGACGTCGTATCCGTTGCCGTCCGCGTAGGTGATGATCTCGGGCATGTGCGCGGACAGCCCCGGGATCATGCCGTTGTCCCGGATCATGTAGAGGTAGTCCTCGATCCGGTGTATTTTTTCCTGGCCTTTGTCAACCAGCTTTTCGACGATAAAGTGGAGCGGGAGCACGATGTCGACCCCGCGGTCCTTGCAGAGTTTGATCATCGCGGCCGCGTCCTGACGCCCTTCGGTGGTGTCGGCGACATCGAACACCGCGAGTTCGATGACGTTGACCTTTTTCCCGGTGCGCTGCTCCGCCAGCCGGATGCCGTCGATCGCAAAATCCCACTCGACCATGCGCCCGACGATGGTGTCCACGCCCGATGCCAGGTAGGCCTCGACGATTGCCGCGACCGACTCGGCGTGGTTGTTGATTTCCTTGATGTGGAGATCCCGGGCCATCGTGCGGTGGGAGCCTCCCATGATGTTGTTGGTGCCCATGACCATACGGGAAACCGAGAGTCCGCCGATCGTGGTGCGGGGAAAGGGGCCTGTGACGGGCGCGAGAATGGTGCTCATGCGAATCCTCCATCGGATGCTGCTTCACGGCGGGTGCTGCCTGATGTTCCGATTCTACCAAAGGTTGTGCGCGGTGATGTACCGCCTGTTCCTTTTATGATCAAAGATCGACAGTGGGTGCGGGAGGGGGTGGTGCCAACAACAGATTGGCAAGGGTGTCGATGTGGGAGCGGACAAAGGCGTCGTGTTGGAGCACCGGGAAATCCCGGGCCCGACCCAGCCCGATCACGAACACCGGAGCAAGAGAACTCACCCCGATCACGAGCCGGCGGAACCCTTCTTCTTCGTCTGCGATTCCGATCTCGCGCAGGATGTCCATCAGGGCGGCAAATATCGGACCGCCCCGCCCGACGCTTGCCTCGAGCAGCTCGAAGACCCGGTCGTCTCCTAAGATCAGCATGTCCACGAAATGGCGGGTGATCCCGGGGTTGGCGAGCAAGCGTTCCGCGACCGCATACAGCAGCGTGCTCAGCTGCTCCAGCGGGGTCCAGCCCGCGGCTGCGACCGAAGTGATGTCCTCGGTGAACAGCTGGAGCAGGCGTTGCTCGATTTCGCCGACCAGGTTGTCTTTGGACCCGAAATAGTAGTTGAGCGAGGCGATGTTCATGCCCGCGCGGGCGGTCAGTTCACGCGCGGTAAAGTCTCCGTCGCGGCTGTACATTTCGACCGCAATGCGGAGCAGCTGCTCCCGCTTGTCTTCCCGTCTGCCCATGCGCGCCTCCCCTCGTGTCATGCGTTTATTGAGATCATCATAAGGCCCGCGGCCGGTGCACACAAGTCACCGGCTGCA
>JAAYKS010000154.1 GCA_012522285.1 Clostridiaceae bacterium
AAGACCCAAAGCGCAACCGCACATTGCGGACAGGCTGACGCTCTTCCTGCTGACTGGCAGGTGTCGGGGTAGAACGCTCCGCTTCTTTATTGTCGTTTATATTCTTTTTCACCTTATCTCACCTAATCGGCGGACGGGACCCGGTCGATGTCCGGTTGTTGATATCCCGTGGGATTGGCCTGCTGCCAATGCCAGGCGTCACGCAACATATCCCGGATCCCGTATCTGGCGCGCCAGCCCAGTACGGCGGCGGCCCTGGAAGGATCCGCAAAGCTCATGGGCGCGTCCCCCGGTCGTCTGGGACCGATGCGAAACGGAATCCGGATGCCGTTGACCTGCTCGAATGCCTGGATCATTTCCATCACACTGCTGCCGGTTCCGGTTCCCAGATTGACTGTCTCGACCCCCTGATGCTTCAGACAATAGTCTATGGCCGCCACGTGACCCGATGCCAGATCCTGCACATGGATATAGTCGCGGATACAGGTACCGTCCGGCGTCGGATAATCGTTGCCGTTGACAGTCAGGAATTCCCTGCGTCCTACTGCGACCTGTGTGATGTATGGAACCAGATTGTTCGGAATCCCTGCGGGGTCTTCCCCGATCCGTCCGGACGGATGGGCTCCGACCGGATTGAAATATCGCAAAAGCAGGATCGACCAGGAAGGCTCGGAGACTGCGAGGTCTGACAGGATTCGTTCATTCATGAATTTTGTCCAGCCATAGGGGGAATCACACCACAGCGGAGCGCCCTCACCCACGGGCACCTCTGCCGGAGACCGATACACCGTTGCGGAAGAACTGAAGACGAGACGACGGATGCCGGCGCGTTCCATCTCTCCGCAGAGCACCAGTGTGCTGTCAAGGTTGTTCGTGTAGTACCGCAACGGCTGCTCCACCGACTCCCCCACCGCTTTCCAGCCGGCGAAATGGATCACGGCGTCGATGCCGGCCGCCAAGGTGTCGCGCACCAGATCCCGATCTCTGACATCGCCCAGCACAAAGTCCGGTTTTTTGCCTGCGATTTCGCTGATCCGGTCGAGAACGACCCTGCTGCTGTTGCCAAGATGATCCAGAATCACGACATCGTGTCCGTGCCCTAGCAACTCAACGCAGGTATGGCTTCCAATGAAACCCGCTCCTCCGGTGACAAGGATCTTCGCCATGTCCCCTCCCGTTTCCTCCGTTTCGTCGACTATGCGGTGCTCAGCAACCCGGTTGAAAAACATTCTAGCATATTCTGGGGCGTTCCCAAAAAATGAAACACATGCTAAAATGTTTTTCTGTTTATTGTGTTTTGAACCCCTAGAAAACATGGAGGACGTTATGGACGAAAGCGGTAGCCGGAGAACCCGGTTCCGGATCGGTGATTTTGTTCGTTTTTACAGAGGGCAGGGATTTCGGTTTGCCGGCACCACCGCGCTGACCGTGACCGGTGCTGCCCTGTCGATGCTGACGCCACTTGTGTTCCGTTTCATTGTCGACACGGTACTCAACGGCGTGGCACCTTCCCTGCCGGGCTTCCTGCTCAAGATTTACGAGCAGGCAGGCGGGCGCGCGTTTTACCTTCGCAACATCTGGATCCTCGGCCTTATCATCATCGGCATCCACGGTGTCGAAGGTGCGATGGGCTTTTTCCGCGGACGCTGGAGTTCGATGGTCGCGGAAACCGGGTCGCGCAAGATGCGGGACACCCTGTACAGTCATATCCAAAGCCTGCCGTTTGCCTACCACGCGACCGCGGAAACCGGAGATCTCGTGCAGCGATGCACCTCAGATGTCGATACGGTTCGGCGCTTTATCAACGGGCAGGTGTACGAGATCATCCGTTGTGTGTGTCTGGTGGTCGCGAGCATCGTGTTCATGCTCTTGCTCGACCCGCGGATGGCCCTCATCAGCATGGCCAGCACACCGTTCATCTTTTTGTCCGCCCTGCTGTACTTCCGTAAACAGCGCGATGCGGCCCAGAAGTGGGACGAGGCGGAAGGTAGCTTGTCCACGGTTCTGCAGGAAAGCATGACCGGTATCCGCGTCGTCAAGGCCTTCGCGCGGCAGGACCACGAGCGCTCCAAATTCGAAGAGAAAAACCAGGTGCTGAAAAAATGTGCGGCGGAGTTCATCCGGCTTATGTCCAACTTCTGGATGTATTCGGACTTCATTTGCCTGCTGCAGATCGGGATCACGACCGTGGTCGGCGTGGTTTTTGTAGTGGACGAGCGCATCACACTCGGACTGATGATCGTATTTGTCGGGTACACCGAAATGCTGCTTTACCCCCTCCGGGGCCTGGCCCGCATGCTGTCCGACGCCGGCCGGATGCAGATCTCCTTTGGCCGGCTCCAGGATATCCTGAACACCGCGGCAGAACCCTCGGACGAAGAACTGGAGGAACTGGATGCGACCGGGCAGATCAAGTTTGAGAACGTCTCGTTCGCCTATCGCGGAAATGATCGGGACATCCTGCACGACATCACGTTCGAAGCCAACCCGGGCGAGACGATCGGAGTGCTGGGTCCGACCGGTTCAGGCAAATCGACCATCATGTATCTGATGCAAAGACTATACGATCCGAGCGGAGGCAAAATCCTCGTGGACGGCAAGGACATCACCGGCATATCCCGCAAAAGCATGCGCCAGAACGTGGGGTTCGTTCTGCAGGAGCCATTCGTGTTTTCGCGGACGATCTTCGACAACATCCGCATGCCCCGCCCGGAAGCGCAGGAGGAAGCAGTGTACGAAGTCTCCCGCACAGCGGCCATTCACGACGATATCCAGGCCTTTGAGGAAGGATATCAGACGATGGTCGGTGAACGCGGTGTGACCTTGTCCGGCGGACAAAAACAACGGGTGACGATCGCACGCACACTGATCCGGGAATGCCCGATCCTGGTGTTCGACGATTCGTTGAGCGCGGTGGACACCGAAACCGACTCCCACATCCGTGCCGAACTCGCCCAGCGCCGCAACCGAGCGACCACCTTTATTATCTCTCATCGCATCGCAACCCTGTCGGAGGCCGACAAGATTCTCGTCGTCGAAGACGGCCGGATCACGCAACAAGGGAGTCACGCCGCATTGCTCGCACAAGAAGGTCTGTACAAGCGGGTGTATGACATCCAGAACGCGTTGTCGGACGTCGAAGAGCAGGAGGGAAACATATGAGTCTGGATGCCAGACTGGAAGAAAAAGACTATTCGGAGAAATTTGACGCCAGCCTTTGGAAACGGCTGCTGGTGTTTACACGCACCTGCAGACCGCTGATCGTCGGGCTGCTGGTGAGTCTTGTCGTCATGTCGGTATTGGAGAGCGCGACCCCTCTATTGACGCGCTATGCCATCAATCACTTTATCGCGGAGCGCGACCTGACAGGACTGCTCCCCTACTGTGTGCTGTTTTTTGCAATCGTGCTGGGGCAGGCCGTGATGATCCGGCTGTTCATCCACTTTGCGGGCAGCGTGGAGATCCACTTGTCGTTTGAAATCCGAAAAGCGGGATTCAACAAACTCCAGGATCTCTCTTTCTCCTATTACGACAAGACGCCGGTCGGATGGATCATGGCTCGCATGGTTTCCGACACCGGACGTCTCAGCGAAATCATCGCCTGGGGACTCACAGACATCGCCTGGGCGGCTGGTACCCTGTTTTTCATCACAGGTGCGATGTTCCTGCTCGACTGGCGTCTGGCGTTGATCGCCATGATCGTGGTACCCCCTCTGGCGGCGGTCAGTATGTATTTCCAAAATCGGCTCCTGAAGTCCCACCGGGAGATCCGCAAACAGAATTCCAGGATCACGGGCGGGTTTAACGAAGGGATCATGGGTGCCAAAACGAGCAAGACCATGCGCCGCGAGGAGAAAAACCTCGAGGAGTTCACGGAACTCACCTCCGGGATGTACAAAGCCTCGGTGCGTGCGGCGGTCCTGTCCTCTCTGTATCTCCCCGCGGTCTCGCTGCTCGGCGCGATCGGCATCGCACTCGTGCTCTGGCGGGGCGGCAACATGGCGGTCGACAGTGTGATCATGGTAGGAACCCTGTATGTGTTTGTCTCTTACGTCCAGCGGTTTTTCGAGCCGATTCGCCACATCTCCCGCTTGATCGCGGAGATGCAGTCCGCACAGGCGGCGGCAGAGCGTGTCATGTCCCTGCTGGCGGAAGAGCCCAAGATTGTGGACGCACCCGAAGTGGTGGAACGATACGGGCTCAAGGACGGACAAGGACAGGAGCCCTGGCCCGTCATCCGCGGAGACGTCTCCTTTGAGGATGTCACGTTTACTTATGGCGGAGAGGAAATCATCCTGGACCGCTTCAGCCTCGAGGTCAAAGCCGGGGAGGTCATCGCGCTGGTCGGTGAGACCGGTGCCGGTAAGAGCACCATCGTCAACCTGATCTGCCGGTTCTACGAACCCACCTCGGGTACCATCCGGATCGACGGGCAAGACTACACCTCTCTCCCGATGCAGTGGCTCTACTCCCATCTCGGATACGTCCTGCAGTCTCCGCATCTGTTCAGCGGCACCATTGCGGACAACATCCGCTACGGCAAGCTCGATGCGACCGACGAGGAAGTCGAGGCGGCCGCCCGCCTGGTCTCGGCACACGACTTTATCATCAAGACCGAAAACCTCTACGACACGGAAGTCGGAGAAGGCGGCAACCGGCTTTCGACCGGAGAAAAGCAACTGATCTCCTTTGCGCGCGCCATCCTCGCCGATCCCCGGATCTTTGTACTGGACGAGGCGACCTCCTCGGTCGACACCGAGACGGAACAACTGGTGCAACGTGCCATTGTGGAGGTGTTGAAGGGGCGGACGTCTTTTGTCATCGCGCACAGGTTGTCCACCGTACGCAGTGCGAACCGGATCCTTGTCGTCTCGGACGGGCGTATCATCGAAGACGGGACCCATCGCGAGCTGATGCGCAAAAAGGGGCATTACCACAATCTCTATCTCAATCAGTTCATCGAGGAATCCGTCGACCGTCCGGGATCCTGACCTGTAGGAATGTTCCGTGTATGCGGCCAGGTTCTGGACACTGCGGGCCGCCAAATCTATACTGATTTGTGTTCAGGCTCGCGTGGCGGAACAGGCAGACGCTGCGGACTTAAAATCCGCCGGGAAACCATACCGGTTCGAGTCCGGTCGCGAGCACCACATCCGATGCCGGTCGTGCATTTTTGCACCTCCGGCATCGACATTTTCGCGGAGATAAGGTGATGGATAAGGAATTGATCCCGATCCGGCAGCGGATCGCCGACTTGCTCGAGACAGCCGAAAGACAGTCACAGCCGCGCTGTTCGCACTTTCTCAGTCCCGCCGAACAGGGTGCGGCAGAAGTCGCGGCGCGTCGCGAGGGATGGTCGGGAATCACGCAGGATTCGGCCGGATGGGTCTTTCACGGCGGGGTACCCGGTGCGGAACGCAGGCGGTTTTGCGTGATTCCGTTTGCTCCCGGGACGGAAGATCCGGAAGAATGGATCGACCTGAGCAAACGGTTTTGCGTTGTAGAGATTTGGACCTCGCCACAGGCGGGACCCGGACCGGGTCATCGGGACATTCTGGGCGCGGTGCTGGCTTGTGGAATCCGCAGGGACTTCGTCGGGGATATCGCGGCGGATTCCGCCCGCGGTCTGGCCTGGATCGTCCTGGATCCTTCCGTGCTGGATACGGTACTGACATCGGTCGACCGTATCGGGCGGTGTGCGGTTCGGCTGCGCGCCGTGCCCCTGGAGCAGTACCCCGCGGGGGAAGACCTGCAGGAAAAGGAAAGAATCACGGGCACCGTCGCAACGCCGCGGCTGGACGCGGTACTCGCGCTGGCATTCCGTCTGTCCCGGTCGGACGCCGCCGAACATATCCACAGCGGGGATGTGCAGTTGAACTGGATCGTCTGTACGGATCCCGACAAATTGCTTTCCCAGGGAGACCGGATCGCCTTGCGCGGGCGGGGTAAAGCAGTGCTTGCGGAGATGGGCGGCCACTCCCGCAAGGGCAGACAGTTCATCGCAGCCGATCGGTTCCGATAGACGGATTCAGGACCGGTTTGGTTTCCCGCAACCACAGGGAGTACAATCGGGATATGAAAAATGACAGGTTGTCGGAACGGCTGGAAACGTTTGAGCGCTGGGTGCGGGAGAGCCGTCGCATCGTGTTTTTCGGGGGTGCGGGTGTCTCCACGGAAAGCGGTATCCCGGATTTCAGAGGCGCGGCCGGGCTATACCGCTTGCCCGGCGGGTCGGTTGGGATGCCGCCGGAAGAGTTGCTCAGTGCCACAACTCTGGAACGGAATCCGGAGGCGTTCTTTGCGTTTTACCATCGACACATGATGTACACTTCCGCGCTTCCCCATAACGCGCACCGCGCGTTGGCGCGCCTGGAGGCGGCGGGCCGCCTGGACGCGGTCGTCACCCAGAACATCGACTGGTTGCACCAAAAAGCTGGCAGTCGGCGCGTCTTTGAGCTCCACGGCTCCATTTTCCGAAACCATTGTGTCCTGTGCGGTACCAAATACGGGATCGACGAGGCAACCGCCCTGTGCGACTCCGTCGGCGTCCCTCGATGTGCGTGCGGAGGCATGATTCGCCCCGATGTCGTATTGTACGGGGAAGATCTGGATCCCGCCATCCTGCGGGGCTCGATCGCAGCCATCGCCGCGGCGGATCTTCTGATCGTCGGCGGGACCTCGCTGACCGTTTACCCGGCAGCCGCATTGATCCGGTATTACAGCAAAGACCGGCTGGTCATGATCAACTGCGAAGAGACCCCGCTGGACGCAGAGGCTGACCTGTTGTTACCCGTAAAGATCGGAGAAGTGTTTGCCCGGATCGAAGCGATGCATCCGGACGGAGCCTGATACAGCCGGATCAGGCTCTTCCGGATGCCGGGGAAGATTTCGATTTGGGCGCTTTGGCCTTTTTCCCTCCGGCATAGGAACCCTGGCGCTTTTCGCCCATAAACACGTAGTATCCGTCGATTTCCGTGATCTTGACCCCGCCAAACACCGAGATGAACTTGTTTTGGTACCAGTCCTTCCGCTTGGTGACCATCAGCATCCGACCTCCGATCCGCAGCCTGTTGAATCCCTTTTCGATAAACAGGCGCGGCACGGAAAAATCCGCGTGATAAGGCGGATTGCTCAGAATCCAGTCGTATTCCGCATCGTCCAGCCGAGAGAATCCGTCGCTCACAAACGTCCGGATCCCCGGCACACCGTTCCGGGCTGCGTTGCGCGCGGCGATTGCGACGGCAGCCGTATCCACATCGAGCATGACGACGCCTTCACTGCCCGCCTCGAGCGCGGCGACGATACCAACGAGGCCGTATCCGCATCCGAGATCCAGGATGTGTTCATCTGTCTGGAATGTGGCGCAGCTCAGCATGGCAAGGGTCCCCCGGTCCGGTGCCTGCGGCGCAAACAGACGGGGAGAGGTTTCCAGCACCAAATGGTGTCCCCGGATCGTCGTTTCCAACATCATCCGTATCGCTCCTTCTTTGTCCCCCGACGGGACAAGCACCCCCTATTTTACCCTCCGGAGCGGGGAGGATCAAAGCCGGATTGCCCACAGATTGCAGTATGTTATAATAACACGCAAAGGAGTAATATTTATGCATGAACCAACCCCCTTTCGTGCCGGGATCGGCTTCGCGACCGGTCGCAAGAGCTTTCGTAAGGTCTTGCGGACCAATGTCTACAACTGGCAGGAGTCCGGTCTGGTAGCCGACCGGAACGTCAGTCTGAATCTGTTCGTCGCCTACGACCTGGATTACAACAAAACGCGCACCCAAGACTATACCCAACTGCACAGAGACCTCACCGATCAGATTGACCGGCGCTGGTTTATCGGATCCCGGAATATCGAAGAGGAGACCGCTTCCCTGGCGCAAGACGGCGTTCTCACGCCGGCGGAAGCCCGGATGCTGTTCGGCAAAGGATACGCCGGAAAACGAAACGCAGTCCTCTATATGGCGATCAAGAACAAAATGGACTGTCTGGTGTTTCTCGACGATGACGAATACCCTCTGGCGGTTACCCGATCCAGCAACGGCGCCCTCTGGAGCGGACAAGAGGTTCTGGCAGAGCATCTGCGCCACATCGGAGAGGTCGACATCACCCATGGACATCACTGCGGGTATGTATCACCCATCCCGCAAATCCGATTTGACGATACGCTGACCGCTTCCGACTTCCGCCTCTTTATCGAAGCCATCAGCAACGACATCCTCCAATGGGAAAAGATCGAGAGCATCATGCAGGACGGCGGTGTCACCTATGCGGACAAGCATATCCTCACCCGCCACACCCCGGAAGTGGTCGAAGAATCTCTCGGACTCAAATTTATCTCAGGAGCCAACCTGTGCATCAATCTCACCGATCCGACACGGGTGTTCCCTTTTTACAATCCCCCCGGGGCGCGCGGTGAAGACACCTTCCTGGCCACCTGTCTTCACGACAGGAGCGTGCTGCGCATCCCGACCTACTCCTTCCACGACGGGTTTTCCACCTATCAGTGTCTGCTTGACGGAGTGCTGCCGATCCGGTTGAAACAGATTCGAGCGGACCACCCGGATGTGGCCAACCGCTTTTTCAAGGCATGCATCGGATGGATCCGCTACAAGCCACTTTTGCTGAAAATTACAAGGCCTGCGGAATTTGACGCGCTGACTGCCTCGATCCGGGAAAAGCTGACTACCTCGCTCCCCGCGCTGTGCGACTACTTCCGCGAACCTAGATTCATGGAGGTTTTGTCGGAGTTCGAAAAATACACCCGCAGATCCGATCTTCAT
The DNA here is from genome assembly GCA_012522285.1 of Clostridiaceae bacterium. Lineage (GTDB taxonomy): Bacteria > Bacillota > Clostridia > Saccharofermentanales > UBA5734 > JAAYKS01. Next base: position 8,781 of record JAAYKS010000154.1, read on the forward strand.
CTCGCTGAGTTTGCCAAAACGCGTGTCGCCTGGGCAAAGCTCATGGATCACCTGACCGCGTCAAGAGGATAAGTAGGCCTCCGCGATCCGATTGGCGGCCTCTGCAGGTTTTTGTGATCCGGAACGAAAAACCCAATCGGCATAGCGGAGGTAATGAGGCTTTCGCAGGGATTCCAGATCCCGGAGGGTTTGTCCGGGAGCCAGCACGATCCCGCGGGACTTCATGTTCCGAACTCTGCGTTCCAACCTGCGCACCGGCACATCGATAAAGACGACAAATCCGCTATCACACAAGTGGCGCATCGCTTCCGGGATCAAAACCACACTGCCGCCGGTGGCAACCACACTCTGCGCGGGTTGGATGGACAGGATCGCCGCGCGTTCCCGATCCAGAAATCCTTGTTGGCCATGTCGCGCAAGGATGTTCTGCAGCGACATCCCTTCCCTCTCCTGGATGACCAGATCGGTGTCGACAAAACGCAAACATAATTTCTTAGCCAGCAAAACGCCGATTGTGCTCTTGCCGCTACCCGGCATGCCGACCAGTACCAGACTGTCTTTCATGATTCAAACCTCCGACCTTGTGGCTTCTCTGATCGTATCATGCCGGATGCTATACTGGATATGGCACAACATGCCGGACGGATGCGTTCGCTGCGGCAGAGGGAGGCGGCCATGAGAACCGACCGGAGATTGATGAAAGCTTATAAAAACGCGCGCGTCGAGCCATTTGACGATGCTTCGCGGATCATCATATTCAGTGATTGTCACCGAGGAGATAATAGCCTCTCCGACGAATTTTCACGCAATCAGAATATATATCAGTTTGCGATGAACTACTATTATTATAACGGATACACCTATATCGAAGCCGGCGACGGAGACGAGCTTTCCGAGCATATCCGGTTCCGGCACATCCGGCTGGCCCACAGCGACATCTTCATGACTTTGAAGAAATTCCATGACGAAGACCGCATGATTATGCTGTACGGCAACCACAACATGTTCCTGAAAAATCCGGACTATGTCCGCAAACATTATGAACAGTTTTACGACGAATATACCGAGCAGATGAGCGACCTGTTCACCGGATTGGTTCCAGAGGAGGCCGTACTTCTCAAGCACCGCGTATCCGGTCAGGAGATTCTGACCATCCATGGACACCAGGGAGATCTGATGAACGATCAGTTCTGGTATATCACGATGTTCATGGTGCGGTTTTTCTGGCGGGGGATGCACTTACTCGGATTCCACAACCCATCCAGCCCCGCACGCAACGAACAGAAACGGCACAAGATTGAGAAGAATTTCAACAAATCCATCGCGGCCCACCAAATGATGCTGATCTGCGGGCACACACACCGTCCCAAATTCCCCCGGTTCGAGGATCTCCCCTACTTCAACACGGGTTGCTGCATCCATTCCCGCGGGATCACGGGCATCGAAATTCTGGAGGGCAAGATCATGCTGGTGGAGTGGCGAATCCGCACCAACCGAGAAGGTGTCCTCAAAATTTCCCGCAAAGTCATCCGGGGGCCAGAACCGATTGAAAAATACGACTTTGGCCACCCGGGATCCATCCTGAGAAGCAGAACCGACTACTAGCCGACCCATCGCCGCCGGCCAGGCTTGGCGAAACTTACAGGTTCATTTCACATGTCGCAAAAGGATCCCGCTGCGAATAGCGGGATCCCTTTCGCATGTCTTGCAAGGAGAGTGGGATCAGAGCACGGCTTC
>JAAYKS010000155.1 GCA_012522285.1 Clostridiaceae bacterium
CGGCACAAAGACATCGTTGACATTCCCAGAAACTATCTGGCTGCCGGTGCGTTCTGGTGTCTGTTCGACGAAGCCGAGCTTGTGGGCATGGTCGCGGTCCGGGCGCTCGACGGGGATCATTCCGCGGCAGAGATCAAGCGGCTGTATGTACTGCCGGCGTATCACGGCCTCGGATACGGACAAGCAATGTTTACCCGCGCACTCCGTTTTTTGAAACAAGAGGGATACGGCCGCGCACTGCTGGATACTCGCCGGGATCTGGTTGCCGCTCGACGTCTCTACGACAAATTTGGGTTCATCGAAACCGGCCGTTATAACGACAACCACCATGCGGAACTGTTTTTTGAGCGGGATCTGGCGTCGCTGGAGCTTCCACCGCGCTCGGTCTTCTTTCCCGCGCGTACACCACCCCGACCGGATTTTGTGGTGATCGCCTCTGTCTATGAAGGCCGCTGGATTTTCGTGCGCCGCTTTGACCGGGATACCTATGAGATGCCCGGCGGGCATATCGAAGCGGGAGAACGCCCGATGGAGGCCGCTCGCAGAGAGTTGTACGAAGAGACGGGCGCAACTCATCAGATTCTTTCCTTTGTGGCGGGGTACGGGGTCGCACGCGACACCGCGGTTTCGTCCGGGATGCTCTATATGGCCGAGGTCGGCCATCTGGGCCGCTTACCGGACTTTGAGATCGCGGAACGCATTCTGTCGGATACGGAACCGGACCGCATGACCTACCCGGATATCCAGCCTGCGCTATTGGCCAAAGCCAAAGCCTGGCTGCTCGCGCAGCAAGTGCGGATGCTGGAGGGCGTATGAGCCGCATCACAAACCGGAAGACCGGCTGCCTGCGTTGGCTGCCTGCGCTGGCGGGGTTGATGGGCTTTGCCGGCGATCTCCTGCTCGGGTCTATCAAACCCGGAGGGAGGGGGCTTTATGGCATGGCACAAACCGGGTGGTCCGGGATGGCGTATTGGCGCCCCGCTCTTTCCATGGCCCTGATGGCGATCGCCTTTCCACTCTATATGCTGGGACTGTATGCCGCCGCCCGGCAGATCGCTTCCGTTTCGCCCGCAACAGGCCGCCGATTCTTTGTGGCGACCGGGATCGCCAACTTGGGCGGACTATTCATCCACGCATGGTTTTGTGTCCCGCAAATCGCCTACCGCCATGTCTTTGATACGGACGGCCCGGAGGCCGCGCTCGCGCTCACCGATCGGATCTACCGTGCGCTCGGCCCGACCGTCGCGATCACGCTGGTGGTGGCGGGTGCCGCGTTGTCGTACCTTTTTGTGGCAGTGCTGCGTGGCCGGACCCCCTATCCACGCGCGGGGGCCGTCGCCAATCCGCTGGTGGTCGCTTGCGTGACGGTACCGCTCTGGCTTCTGTTTCGGAACTCCCCGGCATTCTATGCTTTGATGTTGAGTACCCCCAATCTCGGGTTCCTGTCGTTTTTTCTACTAGTCGCCGTGCGGGATATCCGCGCGAAAAGAGAAGGCGTTGTCTGGCCGCGGCTGGGCCTTTGACGCGAAAGGAGAACCTTTGATGGGAAATCGACAACAAGAGCTTATGGAGGAACGGATCGCGCTGCTGCTGACGGGCGCGATCGACCTGCATACGCACACCGCTCCTTCGCTCTCCCCGCGCAGTGTGGACAGCTGGGACCTGCTGGAGAGGGCGGCGTCCGCGGGCATGCGCGGTGTATTGATCAAGGACCACCATTTCACCACCGCTCCGCAGGCCTGGCTGGTGAACCGCCATGCCGCGACCCAGGATTGCCGATTGTTCAGCGCGATCTGCCTCAATCACGCCACAGGTGGACTCAATCCCGCCGCGGTGGAAGCAGCGGTCCGTTTCGGTGTGGATCTCGTGTGCCTCCCGACGCTCTCTGCCGCCAACCACGAAGCCTACAAGGAGGAGGTCGCCAGAACAGTCTCGTCCATCGGGCCTTCCGGCGGTGACGCACCCGGGGAGTCCGGAACGGCATCCGGTATCGAGTTTCCTGGCTATGCGCCTCCGAGGTCTGCACCGGACTGGAAAGAGGCGGTTCCCGTGCCGGAGCCGATCCGGCTACTCGACGGCCAAGGCAGGCTGAACCCAGAGGTGCGGACCATTCTACGAATGGTTGCGGCTGCGGATATCGTGATCGCGACCGGCCATTGTGGCGCGGAAGAAGCCGTCGCGGTCGTACAGACAGCACATGACGAGGGGTGCCGCAAGATCCTGCTCACCCACCTTCCCGCCTATACAACTTCGACAATCTCCGACCTGTTGCGGATCGCGGACAGCGGACCCTGTTATGTGGAACTCTCCTGGGAGATGACGGTGCGGGACCTGCCCGCGTCCTACCGGTTTACGCCTGCGCAGATCGCCCACTTCATTCGGGCGTTCGGTCCGGAGCGGGTCGTGTTGAGTTCGGATTATGGGCACGCCCGGCTCCCGGATCCGGTCGAGGGGATGCGGACAATGTTGCGGATGTTGATCGCGGAGGGGTTCGAAGACGGCCAGATTCGGGCGATGACGGCCCGGAATCCTGCGAATTTGATGAAACGGAGGGAGTCGGATGATTGAAAAACACGTGGAAGATCCATCGGATCGCTGGTATCACGGGTCCAACCTTGTGCTTGACACTTTACGTCCCGGGAGTACGGTGACCCAGTGGAGAGAATTGGCCGAGGCCTTTTCGCATAAACCCGCGGTTTTGTGTATTACAAATGACGGACGGATCCTGCACACCGGCCGGGAGTACGGATTCCTATACGAAGTCGAGGGTCCGATCGGCATCGGGCGGGAGGTGTACCAGCACCCGCGCACTACAATGGAGCAAGGATTGGAATACCTGACCAGCCTTCCATTGCGATTGCGCCGGATCGGCGATTCGCCGGGATGGAACGCATCCGAAGCCGAAGAGATGATGGAACGGATTCGTGCGGATGCGGCCGCACACAATCGGGA
>JAAYKS010000156.1 GCA_012522285.1 Clostridiaceae bacterium
CGCAGTTGTTCTACCTGTTCGAGTGTAATCATGGTGTTCTTTCCTCCCGATTCATGGGCCGGTCAGATGCCGACCTCGTTTGTGATCGGGATCAGGATATCGCCCGCGGTTTGGAAACCGCTGACAAGAAGATTAGAAATGCATAAGAAGCGCGGTCATCCCGTGACACGCTCTTCTTAACATCATGTTCAACCGGGCAGGGAGGCCGTGACCTTGTCCGCCACCGCCTGGATTTCCGCGTTTTGACCTATCCGGAAAGGCGCCGTGGTTTCGCCGATTTCGAGGGTGAGAGGCGCATCGTCTGTGAATGCGGGCCAGCCGGGGAGTCCTTCCCCATTGGGGTCGCCGGTCGCGGCAAACCGGGTCCAATACCCTACCATGCGCTCGGACAGCTCTGCGTCGATCGGCTCCCAGGGACGCCAGGCGCGGCTTTGGGTGCCAAACACATACCAGAGTTCGGCGGAGTGAAAAGCCCCGTATTCGTCGCCCGGTGCTTTGCGTGTGAAATGGTAGTGCCAGGCGGGCTTGTCGGTTATATGCGGCCAGACTGCGGCTAGAACGCAAGACCCGGCGGCCATCGCGAGCGTGATGTCGCGCGATCCGCCCAACGCGTTGCCTTCGTCTGCGAGCGAGCCCGCCAGGATCGGAATGCGGGAAGCTTCCCCGGCGCAAATTGCCTTGGAGGGGTCCTGAGGGATCAAGTGTCCGTCCAGCAGGGGGCCCATGGCAGGTGCGCGTCCGCGGCTTTCCTTCTGCAATGTGCGGACTCCGTCAAAGAGGGCTTCCACCGGCAAGGCCCGCATCTTTTCGATCGTATCGACGCCACATGTTTTCATCAGTTTTTTCCCGTCCTGCTCTGCCTTGCGCAGCGTCATGCTACGGTTATTGAGGAAGAATCCGCCCCCCGACTGCAGGATCGCGCCCGCCATCATCCCGCGCGCTAGCGGGGAAGCGAGCAGGACCTGGACACTCATCGCTCCGGCAGACTGACCGAACACGGTGATCCGGTCGGGATCTCCGCCGAATGCCGCGATGTTGTCCCGGACCCATGCGAGCGCCGCCAGCTGGTCCAGCAGGCCAACGTTTCCGGAGGCGTGCGTCGGCGAGGCGGCGGAAAGCGCCGGGTGGGCGTAAAACCCGAGAACCCCCAACCGGTAGTTGAAGGTCACGAGGAGGACGCCCCGCTTTGCCATGGTATTCCCGTCGAACGGAAATTCGCTGCCCGCGCCGTGTACAAATCCACCGCCGTGAATCCAAAACAGGACCGGCAGTTTCTCGCCCTTGGAGGCGGCCGGTGTCCAGATGTTCAGATACAGACAGTCTTCCGACATAGGGGAGGCGGCCAGTGCGTGGTAGAACTCCCGATCGTAAAAAGATCCCGGCTCAAAGTCGGTCTGCGGACAGACGGGTGCGAACGAGGAGGCATCCCGCACCCCTTCCCAAGGGGTGGCCGGCTGAGGTTCCCGCCAGCGCAGGTCGCCCGTGGGTGGTGCCGCAAAGGGGATTCCCTTGAAAACGGAGACGTCCGGGTTCCCGCTCGGCACACCTCGCAGTGCGCCCAGAACAGTGGTGGTTTCCAGCATGGCCATAATAGAATACCTGCCTTTCGTCTCATCAATCGAGGTTCATCTACGTAATGTCACAATCGTAGCAAATCCATCGCCCAACCTCAAACCTGTTTTCCTCTCCGGATCATGATATGCTTTTTTTACCAATCCGGCTTCCCTGACAGGCGGCCGGACATCGACGGGGAGGGTAGAACACATGGATTTGAACCAGACATCCGAAGCGCTGCGCAAGAACGGTTTCGGAGCACGGGTATTCCACACCGGCCGGGAGGCGGCCGATGCCGCCATCGCCTTGATCGGAAAACGGTCGGTCGGGATCGGCGGATCCTGGACCATCCACACCCTGGGGTTGTACGAACAGCTCTGCGAGCAGGGCAACACGGTTTCGTGGCACTGGCGGGACACCGACCCGGAAGCAGCCCGTCGGCGTGCCAGCGTTTCCGAGGTCTACCTTGCGAGTTCGAACGCGGTGACATTGGACGGAAAGCTTGTGAACATCGATGGTACGGGCAACCGGGTGGCCGCGTTCTGCTGGGGCCCGGAGGAGGTCGTCCTGATCGCCGGCCGGAATAAAATCGCCCGGGACACCGAGGACGCAATCCGCAGGGTTCATGAGGAAGCCTGCGGCAAGAACGCACGCCGGCTGGGCCTCAAAACCCCCTGCGCGACCCTGGATCGCTGTACCGACTGCGATACGCCCGACCGGATGTGCCGTGTGGTGCAGATCCTCGAGCGAAAGCCCGGCGGCGTTCGCGGATTGCAGGTGTTTTTGGTCGACGAGGATCTGGGATTTTGATGCAGCCGCCTTGCGAGCCGGTTCGGGAGGACTTTTAGCCTGCCGTCCATCCGGCGACAAGGTCATATAGCATGCGCGCGAACAGCAGGACGAGCACGCCGACCAGGACCGACCGGATCAGGCCGGCACCGCGCCGGATCGCAAGACCCGAACCGATCCAGTTGCCCGCTACGCTGCAGAGGGCGGCAGGGATGGCCGCCCAGAACGCAATTTTCATATTGGCGGCGAACAGCGTGACCGCAGCCAGATTGGAGGCGAGATTCACCAGTTTGGCGGTACCGCCTGCTTTGGCGTAATCAAATCCCAGCAGACCGTGAAAAGCCAGGATCAGAAACGTGCCGGTGCCCGGTCCAAAAAAACCGTCGTAAGCCCCGATCACAAGACAAAATGAACAGGCAAGCGCATAAGAGCGCGAACGGCTGACCTCGCGGCCTGCCTCTTCCAGGTTGTTCTTTCGGCTCCGCAGCAGAGTGAACGCTGCGACCAGCGGCAGCAGCACGACCAGCACGATCCGAAGACCCCGGTCGCTGACCAGCAGCGCCAGCCGGGTTCCTCCGAACGATCCAATCAACGCGCAGCCCGCACCGGCCAGCCCGATACCGACGTTCAGCGAGCGGCTGCGCGCATACCGCCAGGTGGCGACCAAGGTTCCAAGGGAAGAAGACAGTTTGTTCGACCCAAACGCCACATGAGCCGGAAACCCGCACAGCAGATAGGCGGGCAACGAGATCAATCCGCCCCCTCCCGCAATGGAGTCGACCAAGCCCGCAAGAAAGACCAGGGGACACAGGATCAACAGGGTTTCTAGCGTCTCCGGCATGTCCTTTAGGTCTCCGATCCACATGTGTTTTCCGAAACATTATACAACCCCTCCGAATCGATTGTCGGACCCGTGTCGCCCCCGGGTCCTTTTTGTCGCGCTTCCATCGGACTGGCCCGGTCCGCCCCGGTATAAAATCAGGACGGTCGCGATCCCACCGGAGGCGAGGACGGCCACAAAGAGGGAACGAAAGGAGGAGATATGAGGGTACGAAAAAAGGAGGGGGTCAAGCGCCGGCTGCTGTTGCTGCTGCTGTTGCTGCTATTTCTCCCTGCTCTGATTTGGATGGGACTTCGGTCCGGTGGTGGGCGGGGAGGAGAGAGTCCTCCCACTGGTTCCCGACCCGATACGGTAGCCATCGATCCGGACGCGGGCGAAGCCCTGGAGGGAGCCTATGTGGGGAAGTCGCGCGAGGAGATTCTCGCGGAGCTCGAGCGCAGGCAGCTGTTGGTGACGGACACGTTGTCTTCCCACGCGTCCTTCCCGTCCGGAGACGCCGGGACGCTCGGAGAATGGATGGTGGAAAACATCTCCGGCAACGAGGTGATCCAGCAGGCAGAGATCCGGATCGGTGATCGATGCGTTGCGCGCTCGGCGGTCCTGCATCCGGGGCAGCATGTGAGTCAGGTGCGTCTGCTGGAGAACGTGCCGGCGGGGACGCACGAAGCGATCGCCTATCTCAATTACTATACGACGGACACACAGGACTACATCAGTAAAGCCGGCTTCGACATCCGTCTGACCGTCGACGGCTAAGCGCTGGCAGAACACAGACGAAAGAGAGGAATCAGCCCATATGGATATGAAACACATCGCCCGCACAATAGGGATTCTGGTCGCGGTCACGGTCGTGACATTTGCGGGAGTCCGACCGGTATCGGCATCTGAAACCGCGACAGGCACCGGTTTGGTGGAATGCCAGGTGCCCGTCGAAGGGGAGATCCTGCCGTTGACCTTGTCGGTCACCCATCCGGTGGCGGTCTCCTGGTCCATCGATCCAAACAGCGACACTCCGTTTGCCGCACCCGACTTTTTCGTGGAAAACAACAGCAAAGTCCGCATCCGGACGACGGTGAAGTCTCTGGCCGCGGTTACTGCACCGGTGCTGTCCGACCCGAGTGAGATTTTGTTGCTGGACGCCGCACCTGCGGCGATGGACTGGACCTCTCTCAACGCGGAAGACTCGATGCGGTACATCGCATTGGGCGTGTTCGCGCGGGAAGCCAGCGGATGGGATGCAGGGGCCCATCAGACGCCTGCGTATGCAGTCGAGATCGACGACACCCTGCTGGGGAGTTTGGCGGCCGGCGGGTCGGGGAGTGTCGGGCTGACTGCGTGCCACGGGTTGGCCATCTCGCAATCCTTTTGCGCCGCGCATACGCTAGTGTTTACGTTTTCCATCGACTGATCGAAAGGAGTCCGATATGAAAAGAAAAGTATGGCTCTGCCTTCTGGCTGCTCTGGCGGTCCTGACTTCCCCCTGCCTTCCGGTCGCAGCGGCACCGGTCAACGGTACCGGCGGGATCGACGAATCCCCGGTTGTGGTGACCGGACTGGTCCAGGCGCTGACCATTTCGGTCACCCATCCCGCCTCTGCGGAGTGGACGATCGATGTGAACCAGGATACCCCGTTCGCAGCTCCTTCGCTGGTTGTGACCAACCACACCCGCTGCCCGGTCGAGGTCTCAGTGGCCGGACTCTCCCGCAATCCGGATTGCTCCCTACCCTTTGTGGACGTCCTGCCGGACCATTTCGAGGGATGGGACGCGTTGGACCGGGCCGAGTCAGCTGGTTATCTGGCGTTGGGTATCCGCGTGGTGAGCGACGTGGACACCGACTGGATGCCCGGATTTTCCGACACCGTCCACTGGGCGGCTGCCGTGGGCGACACCTGGTTCGGAGCTTTGCCGGCCGACGGGACAGGGATTCTGCGCCTGCAGTCCTGCCATGGACTGGCGTTTGATACCGGATACACGGCCCGACACGATCTGACTTTCCGCTTCACACTGGTCTGACCGAAAGCCTCGGGCGGGAAGGGAGGATAGGCGCATGGCGACTTGCCGCGTGTTGTCCGGTCGGCTTCGCGCACTGGCGTGTTGCCTGGTTATGGTTGTGTTTCCCTTTGCACTGCGGGCTCCGGCAGCGGCCGTCTCGACGGTCACCACCCGGCCGGTGCTGATCCGGGTAGCCTCCACCTATACGTTCACAGTGCTGGAGAACGGCAGAGTGTTCGCATGGGGACGAAACACGGAGGGACAGCTTGGACTGGGTGACACCCTGCCCCGTGACAAGCCGGTATTGGTGCCGGCACTGTTCGGAGTGCAGGACATCGCCTGTTACGGCAATACCGTGTTTGCGCTATGTGCGGACGGCAACATGCTGGCCTGGGGCGACAACGCGGACGGGCTTGTCGACCCCGTCCTCTCTGATACCCTGTCGTCTCCGCTACCTTACCCGGCACTTTCCGGAATCACCCGCCTGATCTCCTCGGGAGATCATCTGCTGGCCCTCCGGGAGGATGGGAGACTGTACGCATGGGGGCGCAACGCTTCAGGGCAACTCGGGCTGGGGTATGCCGGTGCGACCGCACCTGTCCCCCAGCCCGTTCCCGGTCTCTCCGGGGTGCGGGAGATTGCGGTGACCCGGGAGGCGTCTTTTGCCCTGATCTCGGACGGCTCGGTTTACTCATGGGGAAGCAATCTGTATGGAGAGCTTGGGCAAGGGGACGCCGGGAGCGGTACCGCGCGGTATGTTCCGACGCCGATTCCGGGGTTTGCTGGGATCCGGCAGTTGATCGGCGGCCAGCGGCACGTGCTGGCAATTGGGGAGGGAGCAGGCGAGGAAGCGGTCCTGTATGGTTGGGGATCGGATTCGCACGGACAGACCGGTACCGATCCGACGGGTACGATGGGAGTTGTCCCCGTGCCCACCCTGGTCCCGATGACGGGGCGTCCCGTCGCGCTGGCAGCTGCCGGCAATGCCTCTCTGGCGATCCGCGCGGATGGCAGTGTGCTCGTATGGGGCGCAAACACCGGAAACGTATTGGGGACCGGAGAGCCGACGAGTGTCATCCACCGTGTGCCGACCGTCCATCCCGCGCTGGTGGGGGCCGTTGGCGCCGCATTGTCGCTCCAGACCGGGTTTGCGATACTGGAGGACGGTTCGGTGTATGGCTGGGGCAAAAACCTTTCCTCCCAGCTCGGACTGGAAGATACCCTCCCGCGCCCTTTGCCGACAATTGTTATGCAAGGTCATGTCTATCCGGTGGTCTACGTCGAGCAGTCCGGCACGCTGGAAAGTGGACTGCGTATCGTGGGGACTGCTATGCCACTGATACTAACCGTCTCTCACCCGGTGTCGCTTGCCTGGACCATCGACCCGGACGGGGATCTCCCCTTTGTCGCACCGCCTTTCTCTGTCCAAAATCAATCGCGTTGTCCGATTGCGGTATCGGTATCCGGTTGGTCACATGATTCCACGGACGGGACGGGGATGATAGACGTACCACCGGATCATTTCCCCAACTGGACGGATCTTCCGGCCGATGTTCCCTGCTCCCGCATCGCACTGGGCATCCGTCCAGAACTGGGAGCGGAAGGTTGGACTCCCGCACCGGGATGTCCAGTCCGCTGGGCGTCGGGAGAGAGCACCACACGGTGTGGAACGTTGTCGCCAGGCGGATCAGGAGGATTTTCGCTCACCGCCCGCCATGGATTGGCATTTTCCCACCCAATGGTCGCGCGTCACACCCTCGTTTTCCTGTTTTCCCTGGCGTGATGCCGCTTCTTGACACCGGTTGGACCGTGTAATAGAATAAGCGGGCTTGGGGCTATAGCGCAGCTGGGAGCGCACAACACGGGCAGTGTTGGGGTCTCGGGCTCGAGTCCCGTTATCTCCCCCAAAGCAGTTAAGGCAAATGATATAATCGTATCAGTTGCCTTATCGTTTTTATGCCCGAAAAAGACTGCAATACTGGATTTTTCATCAAATGAATGCACCCACCATGGACTACGCACCACAATATATAGTGC
>JAAYKS010000157.1 GCA_012522285.1 Clostridiaceae bacterium
CGAAGTGATCGGCATCAACGAGGTGACACAGCAAAAGGAAATCATTGCCAAGATAGCCGTTGCGACGTTCGGCAACCAAGCAGCGTTGCAAAAAATGGGGGAGAGCATGTATGCGCAGAACTTGAATTCGGGGAATGCGCAATATGTATTTCCAGGCAGTGCAGGTGTGGCGTTCATCAATCCCTCTTCGCTGGAGATGTCGAACGTGGATCTGGCTAAGGAGTTTACAGACATGATCGTGACACAGCGCGGCTTTCAGGCGAATTCTCGCGTCATCACGACCTCGGATCAATTGCTTGAAGAACTGGTGAACCTCAAGCGATAACCGGATAAAAGTCCGGATGGACGGAGTGGATAATGATTCGATTGACCCGTAGATACAATCGCCCGTTTCTCTTGAACAGCGATCTGATCGAAACAGTGGAAGAAACCCCGGATACGGTCATCACCATGACGACCGGACACAAATTTCTGGTGGAGGAATCCGCGGAGACGATCGTGGAACGGATTATCGCGTTCCGTGCGCAATACCACATATGTCCCGCAGGACAGACCGGGACATTGCGGGAAGGCGAGGCGAGAGAATGAAATCTACGGCGGTGGGACTTGTTTTAGGAGTCGTGTTCATCCTGGCAAGCATACTGATCAACGGGAAACTATCGACTTTTTTCGATCCGGCTTCGATCATGATCGTGTTGGGCGGCACGTTTGCGGCGATGCTGGCTACCTATTCATTTGAACAGCTCAAAACACTTACACCAAAACTGAAAGACGCATTCAGAAAACCCGACATTGATCTTGCGTCGGATATGGAAAGAATTCTTAAGCTTGTCGGTGTCGCGCGTCGGGAAGGCTTGCTGGCTCTGGACGGGGAGGATTTTGGAGATCCCTTTTTACAGAAAGGGGTCGAAATGATCGTAGACGGAACCGATCCTGAACTATTCAAAGACATCATGGAAACGACGATTGCCAAGATCGAGGAAGAAGAAGGGATGTCGCAAAAGATCCTGACCAGCGGCGCTCAGTACGCACCGGCATTTGGTATGGCCGGAACCTTGATCGGATTGATCAACATGCTGATGAATCTGGACGATGCGGCGACTTTGGGTCCCAGCATGAGTGTGGCGCTGGTCACGACATTCTATGGTGTGTTACTGGCCAACCTGTTGTTCCTGCCCTTTGCCGCAAAACTCAAAACGACCGCGGATCTTCGTTTGCTGCGGTATGAAATGATGCTGGAGGGAATGTTGTCACTGCAGAACGGAGAAAATCCACGCATTATTCGCGAGAAACTGACCGCTTTCATTCCCGTCGGAATGCGGGAACAAGCACAGACGAATCAAGCCGAAGGGGCGGAGGCGTTGTCGCATGCCGAGGAAAAGATCGCAGAATGAGCCTTCCGGTGGCGGTGAAGGCAACTGGATGAATACGTATGGAGATCTGGTTACACTTCTCCTGACGTTTTTCGTCCTGCTGTATTCATTTTCGAGCATCGACGCGGCAAAATGGCAGGAATTGGTTGTCTCCTTTTCCGGTGGGAAAGGGGTGTTGCAGAACCAAAAACCCGGGCAAACGACACTCCGCATCATACCCAGTATGCCTCGAGAAACGAATCCGCCGGTATCGCCCAGCCCGACACCTATGGCTGCGGTGACGGTCCCGTCCCCGACCCCGATGCCGACCGAGCCGCCCCCCACTCCTGTGCCAACAGCCCCACCGACCACGCCGGCAACTTCCGCGGTGCCTTCCGCTGGCGCACTGCTGTCCAACGAGATCCGACAAGCTCTACAGAAGTCTCCTCTGGCCGGAAGCGTCATCGTGGAAGAAAAAAATGGTGAGATTCTGGTGCGCTTGGTTGCATCCATCCTGTTCGAACCGGGCAGTGACCGATTGTTGCCCGCTGCGGCAGCCATTCTCGACGACGTGGCGGCCATCGTCGAAAAAGAGAAGAGCAGTGTAAAGGGTTTGCGTACGGAAGGGCATACAGACGGTGAGACGCCGCCGGCCGGCGACATCCAAAGCAAATGGGATCTGGCCGGGCGCCGGGCTGCTCATGTTCTGGAGTATCTGGTGACGCACTCCACGGCAGGTGCGTCCAACGCATATACCGTCGGGTACGGAGACACGCGGCCGATCGCTTCCGACGATACAGCAGAAGGTCGGGATCAAAACAACCGGGTCGATCTGATCATATCAACATAAACTGTTGCAGCCGGCGGCGCGGCGATTTGGAGGACATCTGTGAAAAAAATCATTCTGACAGTATTGATTGTACTTCTGGTCGCCGCAGGCGGTTTAGCTTTTTTTCTGCTTTCCGGGAACAAGGAGAAAGACAGGTCGTTCAATTATGACCCAGGAGAATATTTCGTGACAGATATCGCTGATTCTGAGCGTCTGCTAAAGGCAGATATCATCATCCGCATGTCAGACAAGCGAAAGGAAAAATTCTACTCCGAAAACAACCACCGGATCCGCAGTGTTGTGATCCGGGCGATCCGAGGCCGTTCCGAAAACGAGCTGAAGGGATCGGGAGCGCAAGGCAATGTATCGGATGACATCATCCGAATGCTCAACACAGAGTTTGAGTCGGATGAGTTTTTGCAGATTTTTTACAATGAATTCGTGATCCAATAACCTGGATCCGATCAACTGGGGCCCGATTACACGAGGAAAGGGACGGATGGCATGGCCGACATTTTGTCGCAAAACGAAATAGACCAATTGCTGCAGGCACTACATGATGGCAGTGCGGATGCTTTCATGGGGGAAAGCGCGATCGAGACACGGGTCAAGCCGTATGATTTTCGTACCGCCAACCGCATTCCACGCGACCAAATCAAGACACTTCATATCATTTATGAGACCTTCGCCCATCTGCTGTCCACGTATTTGACAGGCACACTCGGGGCCACGTGCGATACGAGCGTCGCCTACATCGAGGAACAGACATACTCCGAGTTCTCCAATTCGTTGCCCCCAAACAGCACATTGGCAATACTGGAAACGAAACCATTGGAGGCACCGGTTTTGCTCCGACTCTCGCCCGAGTTGGCGTATATGATCCTGGAATGCCTGCTCGGTGGATTGGACACCGTATCTGACATCCATCGCAATTTCACCGAAATTGATTTGGTCATACTAGAGAAAATCATTCGCCAAATCTTGCCACTGTTTGATGAGTCGTGGTCAAAGGTCCTTTCGGTTTCTTCCCGATTGGACGGGCTGGAAACCAGTGTCCAGTTTGCCCAGATCGTCGCACCCAACGAAACCGTCGCAATTATCACGCTTAGCGTGCGGATCGGTGCGCAGGAAGGGCAGGTCAACATCTGCCTTCCGCAGATGGCATTGGAACCTATTGCCAAAATTCTCAACACCCGGCTTTTGAACGCTGGCCATTCCAGCCGGCAAACAAACGAGTCAGACCAGGAAACCATGCTTGCCATGATCCGAATGACACCCGTGCCCATGCGCGCCATTCTAGCC
>JAAYKS010000158.1 GCA_012522285.1 Clostridiaceae bacterium
AAACAGGATCCGTTCGCGCCGAAGTCTGCGGAGCACCTGCAAGGTGGCTTCGGACAGGGTTTTATCGTCCCGGAGGAGCGTTCCGTCCAGATCTGTCACAACCATCCTGGGCTTTCCCATGCCGGCCCTCCTTCGCCTGCGAGAGTTCACTGGGATCCGGCGGTTTCCCAGTCTGCCACGCGTCTTGTCACCTGCTCCTCATCCTGCCACAAATCCCGTCGGTGTGCCAACAGCCGTGCACAGGGTGCGTACGGGCATAGGGTGCGTGCGCGCACAGGGTGCCTGCACATAAAAAAAGCCGCGCTCGGCGCCGGCACAAAATGGTTGGAATGGAAAGGAGGATGGAGTACGGCTATAAATCAAACGAAGAGCGTGAGATGTCTTCAATCAAGGCTCGAAAATCGTTCCACTGCGGGGGATACTGGTCGACTCCGTATCGTTTGAGGCTTTCTTCGTCCGTCCGGATGACCACCGACCAGAAACTTTTTCCATACGTGCAGGCCTCCACCGGTTCGGTGGTGCCGTAACGGTCGTCCCACTCCAGGACACCGGCGTCTTCAAGCCCGCTCCGGAGGGTCTGCACCATGTCTTCGTCGAGGGAGCGTGTGAAATCGTTGACCCAGTGGTTGCTGTCTTTCCACGAAATGAGTCCGCGGTCCATGTCGATAGACACGCAAAGGCTGCCCTTGCGGTATCTGCACAATTCCGTTTCGATGGAATGGATTTGTTCGTATGTCGCCATCGCAATCATGTGGAACCTCGGATGCATCCGAAGCATCGTTTATTTCAATTCCGTTCAATGGGTCGGTGACTCTCAATTATACGCGAAACCGCCCATTATTCAAGCGGACCGCCCCGGCGCCAGGCCGGTGCGGTCCGTTGTTTCACGCAATGGGAGCGTCCGTCAGTCTCCAAAATACAGCGCGGCCACCGCTAGAAACCAGTCGGTCGGCTCGCCGTCCGTGGGAACCAGAACCTCAACCGACTGCAGCACGAGCAGCATCCGAACGCCGTCCGTCTCCAGCGGGATCAGCATGTCCTCGTAAGTGGCGACCTGCTGCTTGTCGAATGTGCCGTCGTTGTATTTGTCGACCAGCGCGCGCAAAGGTGCCATCAAGTCGGGATCCGGCAACGGCTTCCCCTCCCGTTCGACATGGATGCGGGGCGTGCCGTTGCGGGTGAATCCGGACAGCGAAATCGCGTACACCCCTTGCTTGCCCTCGACGGGAACCGGCGGGGGATTGCCCCAGAGCTCACCGACCGTCACCGCCAGATCGTACCCGGTGATCGGAGCCGACCCTTGCGGGAGTGTCAGGTAGAGGGCTTTGGAAACCGGGGGTTTGGCGGGGCCTTCTCCCGAATCAAACGGAGAGAAGCCGAACACGGTTTCGAACTGCATCATATCGTCGAGGGAGGCCGCCAGCCAGGCGGGTTTGGGCGCCTCACGCGCATCGTAGTAAAAGTACTCGGCCGCGACGATGATGTCTTCCCGGTCTCCGGCGGTCAGCGCCGCGGCGGCGGGCCGGATCCGATCTTGCACGAGCATCTGGTTGCGCTCGAGCACTTTCGCCATCCGGTTTCCCTGGGAACGGGCGGGCAGATCCAGATAACTCACGAACGGGAGTACCGCCACGAGGACGATCACCATCGCGATCCAGCCGGTCAGACGGTGCAGCTCCAGAGGCCGCAGCATCAGAATGATCGCCCCCAGCAGCGCATATACACCGATCAGGATCGCCACATAGGAACCGGTCCTGAGGCCGTTGCGGGAGACCTCGTCGACGATCGCATAGGTTTCGAAGGCGAGAAACACGATCGCGGCGACCGGGAAGAGCCGCCGGAACCAAACCGCGGTCAGCTGCCGGTAGCGTCCGGTCAGGATCGCAACTCCGATGCCGACCACGGCATAGGAGGAAAAGATCGCGGCAATCCGGGAGAACGCAGGCATTTCACCGAGTGCCAGAATCCGGACACTCCAGATCAGCAGCACCAGTGTCATCAACGAGAACAGCGGAATCACAACGTATGCGAGCAACACCTCGATAAATACCGGATGCCGGCGTGTGGTTTCCAGCCGGTCATCCGGATCTTCCGGGGAGAAGGTCGGCAGATAGCCCAGGAAAAACGCATACCCGGCAAACAAGGACCAGACCGCGACATGCGCGTAGACTTTCTCGTCCAGGTTGTCCAGCAGGAGGTTTTCGACCGCGAACACGATGAAAGAGAGTCCTCCCAGCAATACCGCGGTATAGATCGCCGCGATGAAAAACGAGCGCAGCGTGACAAACCAGATCTCGCCGTACTCGATGTCCATCTCCTGGCGGGACAAGATGAGCTGGAACAGCAAAAATCCGAGCACCGCTCCCGCCACTACGCGTGACGTGACGAGGGCGGGCAGTGCGCCGTATCCCAGGTGGAGCCAGACAGCCAGCCCTGCTGCGACCAGCAGTGCGACGCCGTTGCCGACCGCCATCCAGGTTCCGGCCCTGCGGCGGGACGTGGACAGCGCGGTCGCCGTCATGCCGAGCGCACCGCCCAGCAGCGCGGCCCATTGGATGCAGATCAACAGGTGTTCCACTTCGGAATCCCCGTCCAGTGCCAGCCGGACCGATGCTGCGGCCGCGATCACCAGCGCACAGACCATGGAGGCGG
>JAAYKS010000159.1 GCA_012522285.1 Clostridiaceae bacterium
GTGCCGCGGCCTATCTTTCGCCATCCGGTACCGAGGAGGTCGCCCCGCGGATCGACATGGCGGTCGAGATCTCGGTGACCAGCCCGCACATCGCGGGAGGTACCCGACAGCATTCGGTCTGGCAGGCGATCTCCGCCGCGGTGTTTGAGCATTGTGCCGGTACCCGTACTGCGCTCGCGTTTGTCGACGGGCGCGCGTATGCGGAGCGGCTCGCCTTTCATGTCAACCAGCTGGGTGGAGACGGGTTTGCCCGCACGCACCACGGCAGTCTGTCCCGGGAGCAGCGCCACGAGGTCGAACGCGACTTGCGCAGCGGTACACTCCGCCTGCTGTGCGCGACCTCCTCAATGGAGCTCGGGATCGACGTCGGGGAGATCGACCGGGTGTTCCAGATCGGATGCCCCCGTTCCATATCGGGCACACTCCAGCGGCTAGGGCGGGCGGGGCACAACCCCGGTCGCACCAGCGTGATGCATATTTTCCCGCGGGCTTCCGCGGAGGCTCTTTATGCCGGACTGACCGCGGAAGTCGTCCGGGCGGGCGGAGTCGAGGATTGCCACCCTCCCCGGCTGTGCCTGGACGTGCTGGCGCAGCATCTGGTCTCGATGGCGGTCGGCGGTGGGTATTCCGTCGGCGATGTGCTTTCGATCCTTCCGCGGGCGTATCCTTTCCGCGAAGTGACCGCGGAGGATGTCCGCGATGTGCTGCGTATGCTGGCGGGCGACTGGGAACACGGCAGGGACATCCCGGTGCGCCCCCGCCTGTTGTACGACCGGATTCACGACCGGGTGGAAGGCGACCCCTACAGCCGGATGCTGGCGGTGTCGGCCGGCGGTACGATCCCGGACAGGGGGCTGTATACCGTCCGCACCGAAACCGGCGTCAAGATCGGAGAACTGGACGAGGAGTTCGTGTTCGAGGCACGGGTCGGCGACCGCTTTTTGCTGGGGTCGTTTGCCTGGCAGATTCTGAGCATCCAACAGGACCGGGTCGTGGTGTCCCAATCCGCCTCGGGCGGTGCGCGTCCCCCGTTCTGGAAAGGGGAGATCAAAGGCCGGCCGGTCCGGACCGGTGCCGCTTTCGGAGCGTTGCTCCATCAGCTGGACGAGGCCCACGAGGGCGGGAGACTCAGGGAGGAACTCGTGCGCATGGGCCTGGACGAAAACGCCGCGGCGGGGGCAGAGGATCTGGTGGGACGCCAGGTCGTCGCCACCGGGGGTCTCCCGGACGACCGGACCCTGCTGGTGGAACGGTTTCTGGATGAAACCGGCCTGCCTCAACTGATGATTCATTCGGTATTCGGGCGGATGGTCAATGAACCGCTGGCGATTCTTGCGGCGGAGACCATCCGGAGGGAAACCAACATCCATGTGGGGCATGTCGAGGACGACGACGGCTTTCTGCTGTATTCCTATGACGATCATCCGCTGCCTGCCGGTCTGTTGTCCCGGATCCCGCCCGAAAGTGCCGATCCGGTGCTGTCCGCGGTGCTGACCGGTACCCCGCTGTTCAACATGGCGTTTCGCTACAACGCCGGACGCGCGCTCATGATGGGGGTGCGCAAGGCCGCCCGGCAGCCCTTGTGGGTGCAGCGGCTCCGCGGGGCGGAGATGCTGGACGCGCTGGCCGGACAGGACGACCACCCGCTCATCCGGGAGACCCGCCGGGAGTGTCTGGAGGATTACTGGGACCTCGAAGGGGTGCAAACCATCCTGGCCGGGATCCGCTCGGGTGCGATCCGGGTGCGTGAAATGGAGGTCGACATGCCGTCCCCGCTGTCCTACACGCTCCGGCAGCGAACCGAAGCCGCCCTGATGTACGATTACGCCCCGACGACACCCGGGATCCAGCACGCGTCCGCACAAGCGCTGGAGAAAGTGCAAGGAATCGCGCCCGATGCGGATCGGCTCGAACAAACCTCCCGCAGAGCCCGGCTCCCCGGAACCGAACAGGAGCTGCACACCCTTTTGATGATCGAGGGGGATCTCATCGCGGGCGAGATCGACGTGCCGGTCGGATGGCTGGCCCGGCTCGCGCGTGCGGGCCGGGCGGCCTATGTCGAGCCCGGATTGTGGATTGCCGCAGAACACGGCCCGGAGTACGAGGCAGCACTGGACGGAGAAGACGGGACCGCGCGCGGACACATCGTCCGGCGCGCGTTGCGATACCGCGGAGGGATGACGCCAGAGCAAGTCGCCGACCGCTATTTGTGGACTGTGGAGATCGCGCAAGCCCTTTTGGAAGAGTTGACATCGCAAGGGGACGCGGTGGAAAGCGACGGGGTGTTCTACCATGCGGAGCTCTATGAGCGGGCACGCCGGGAAACCCTCCAGAGCCGGCGCCGGCAAATCCGCACACTGCCCGCTCAGCGGTATGCCGCGCTGCTGGCCGACCGCGTGCTGTTGACCGCACCCCCCGCGGAAAAGCTGGAAACTGCGCTGCGCTCCCTCTCCGGAACGGCTTATCCCGCTTCCTTGTGGGAAGGAGTGCTGTTGCCTTTGCGTGTGGGTAACTACCGGCCGGAGCTCCTCGATCAGCTGCTCGCGCAGGGCAATCTGTTCTGGCGGCTCTCCCCGGACGGCTCGCTCGCGTTTCATCTGTATGAAGATCTCGATTGGGACGCCGACCCGGTGGAGGCGGCATCCGTGTTGCCGGAACACGAACGGCAGGTCTATGAGGCACTGATGCGCCGGGGTGCGAGCTTTATGCACCGCCTGTCCGGACTGCCGGGCGAAGGGGATCCGGATTACTCCCTGCAGGACATCCTAATGCGGCTGGCTGAACAGGGGAAGGTGTGCGCGGACAGCTTTGTGCCGATCCGGCAGTGGCTGGAAAGAGATAAGCGGGAGAGCGCTCCTGTAAAACAGCGGGCCAAAGCCCGCGCGCTGGCCCGAACCGCAGGGCGGTGGGAGATTGCCCGCCCGCTGCGGGAGAGAACGCCGGAAGCGTGGCTGGAACGCGCATTCGACCGTGCGATCGTCTTGAGCCGGGAGACCGTACAGGGACTGTCCTGGTCTGGACCGGGCGTTACCTGGAACCAGGCTCTGGAGATTTTACGGGTATGGGAATACACCGGACGGGCCCGGCGTGGCTATTTCATCGAGGGATTGTCCGGCATCCAGTTCATTCGCGGGACCGAGTATGCGGGGGTCTTGTCATTTCTGCAGGATCCACCCGTTCGGATCCAGTGGCTGCCTGCAGCCGATCCGGCCCAGCCCTGGGGGAAAAGCCTCCCCCATTTGCCGGATCGGTCGTTTCTCAACGTTCCCGGTACTGCCGTTGCTTTGCGCGCGGGGCTGCCGGTGGCGGTCATGGAACGGCA
>JAAYKS010000160.1 GCA_012522285.1 Clostridiaceae bacterium
GGCCGGACAGGACGACCACCCGCTGATCCGGGAAACGCGACGGGAGTGTCTGGAGGACTACTGGGACCTCGAAGGGGTGCAGACCCTCCTGGACGGGATCCGCTCGGGCGCGATCCGGGTGCATGAGAGGGAAGTCGATCTGCCGTCCCCGCTGTCCTACACGCTCCGGCAGCGAACCGAAGCCGCCCTGATGTACGATTACGCCCCGACGACACCCGGGATCCAGCACGCGTCCGCACAAGCGCTGGAGAAAGTACAGGGGATCGCGCCCGATGCGGACCGGCTCGAACAAGCCTCCCGCAGGGCACGGCTCCCCGGGACCGAACAGGAACTGCACACCCTTCTGATGATCGAAGGAGATCTCATCGCAGGCGAAATCGACGTGCCGGTCGAATGGCTGGACCGGCTCGCGCGTGCGGGCCGGGCAGCCTATGTCGAGCCGGGATTGTGGATTGCCGCGGAGCACAGCCCGGAATACGAGGCCGCACTGGGCGGAGAAGACGGGACCGCGCGCGGACATATCGTCCGGCGCGCGTTGCGATACCGCGGAGGGATGACGCCGGAGCAGGTCGCCGAACGGTATCTGTGGCCCGTGGAGACGGCACAGACCCTTTTGGAGAAGTTGACAACGCAGGAAGAGACGGTGGAAAGCGACGGGGTGTTCTACCACGCGGAGCTCTATGAGAGGGCACGCCGCGAAACCCTGCAGAGCCGGCGCCGGCAGATCCGTACGCTGCCCGCGGAGCGGTATGCCGCGTTGCTGGCCGATCGCGTGCTCTTGACCGCGCCTCCCGCGGAAAAGCTCGAAACCGCGTTGCGTTCCCTTGCCGGGACGGCGTATCCCGCCTCTTTGTGGGAGAGTGTGCTGTTGCCCTTGCGTGTGAGCAACTATCGGCCGGAACTTCTCGATCAGTTGCTCGCGCAGGGCAACCTGTTCTGGCGGCTCGCCCCGGACGGATCACTCGCTTTCCATCAGTATGAAGAGATCGATTGGGATGCCGGCCCGGAAGAGGCCGCATCCTGGCTGCCGGAACACGAGCGGCAGGGCTATGAGATGCTGGCGCGGCGGGGCGCGAGTTTCATGCACCGCCTGACTGGATTGCCGGGCGATGGAGATCCGGTCGATTCCCTGCAGGATATCCTGATGCGGTTGGCCGAACAGGGGAAGGTGTGCGCGGACAGCTTTGTGCCGATCCGGCAATGGCTGGAACGCGAAAAGCGGGAGAGTGCCCCCGCAAAGCAGCGGGCCAAGGCCCGCGCGCTGGCCCGGACCGCCGGGCGGTGGGAGGTCGCCCGCCCGCTGCGGGAGAGGACGCCGGAAGCGTGGCTGGAACGCGCATTCGACCGTGCGATCGTCTTGAGCCGGGAGACTGTACAGGGACTGTCCTGGTCCGGACCGGGCGTTACCTGGAGCCAGGCTCTGGAGATTTTACGGGTGTGGGAATACACCGGACGGGCCCGGCGCGGGTATTTCGTAGAAGGGTTGTCTGGCATCCAGTTCATCCGCGGGACCGAGTATGCGGGGGTCTTGTCGTTTCTGCAGGACCCGCCCGTGCGGATCCAGTGGCTGTCTGCAGCCGATCCGGCCCAGCCCTGGGGGAAAAGCCTCCCCCATTTGCCGGATCGGTCGTTTCTCAACGTTCCCGGTACTGCCGTTGCTTTGCGCGCGGGGCTGCCGGTGGCGGTCATGGAACGGCA
>JAAYKS010000161.1 GCA_012522285.1 Clostridiaceae bacterium
GCGGAAAACGCGATGTACAAAGACAAGACCCTGAGCCGCAAAGCGGTCAACCGGGACATCATCGATCACATCGTGCAGACGTTGCACGACAGAAACCCGCAGGAGAAAAAGCATTCTGACGATGTCCGAGACGTCGCGGGCAAAATCGGGCGGGCCATGGGACTGCCCTCTCTGGAAATCAGCCGGCTGGAGCGGGCAGCCTATCTCCACGACATCGGAAAAATCGTCCTGGAGGACGAGATCCTCAACAAGACGCAGCTGACCGAAGAAGAGCAAGCACGCATGCGCGACCACGCGGGGGTCGGATATCGCATTCTCAGCCTGTTCGACGATACACTGGATCTCGCGGAATATGTCTACAGTCATCATGAGCGCTGGGACGGGCAGGGATACCCGCGCGGGCTCGCGGGCGAGCAGATTCCGCAGATCTCCCGAATCCTGGCGGTGGCCGAGGTGTACGACCGGATGCTGCGCCGGAAGGACCGGAGCCTGGAGGAGAACAGACGGGAAGCGCTGGCCCGGATCCGGCAGGAAGCAGGCACCCGGTTCGACCCGGACATTGCCGCGCTGTTTGTCCGGGAGATGGGCGAAGCATAAAGCAGGGAGGAACGGACGGTATGGACAGGAATTCCGCATCGGCAGAGGTTCTGCTCGCGCGCATTCAGGAGCTCGAAGTCCTCAATCGCGCGCTGCTCGAGGAAAAAGAGCAGGAAACCCGGCTGGAGTACGCCTGGTCCGGGAATCTCGGTCACTGGTACTGGAACGTCAAAACCAACGCGGTCACCTTCAATCCGCTGAAAGTCACAGCCCTCGGCTACACGATGGACGAGGTGCCCGCGCCGGTTCCGTTCCAGTTCTTCACGGACCGGCTGCATCCCGAGAACTACGAGCCGACGATGCGGGCGATGCGGGACCATCTGGAGGGCAAAAGCCCGATCTATGAAGTCGAGTACCGCATCCGCGCATAAAGCGGGACGTACAAATGGTATTACGACCGCGGGAAGATCACGCAGTACGATGGGGACCACAGACCTCTTTTCCTCGCGGGCATCGTGTTTGACATCACTGAAAAGAAAGAGACGCAGCTCGAGCTGGAACGCAAGAACCGGCTGCTCTCGGAGATGTCTTCCCGGGATGGTCTGACACATGTGTTCAATCACCGTGCGCTCATGGAAATCCTGCAGGCGGAGATGCACAAAGCCACCGCAACCGGGCGCCCGCTCTCAGTCGTCCTGTTTGACCTGGACGATTTCAAGAACGTCAACGACACCAGAGGCCACGTCTATGGTGACCGGGTGCTCGTCACCACCGCGCGGGTCATCCGGGAGCAGATCCGGGATGCGGACGCGATCGGCCGCTACGGCGGGGAGGAGTTTCTGCTTCTGCTGCCCGACACCGGCCTGGAGGCGGCGGTGAAAGTCGCTGACCGGATCCGGCGGGCGATCGCGGACGAGACGGAGCGGGAGGATCTCCGGGTGACCGTGAGCGGCGGGGCGGCCTGCTTTGACGGGCAGAGCCCGACCGAACTGGTGCACGCCGCGGACCTCGGGCTCTACGCGGCGAAACGGGCGGGGAAAAACCGGATCGAACCTGCTTTCACGCCACAGGAAGACGACTGATCCGCCGACCGATGCTACAATGGGTTCTGTGAGACACCCCTGCAGCCAAAACGAACAGGAGAAAAGGTATGCACGACTATCACATCCAGTACACCGACGTGAGAAAAGACGACCACCTGCCCGGCTATTTCGCCTGGCTCCGGTTCGATCTTGTCAAAAAGCTGGCCACCACACAGGCGTTCAGGCCCTATTTTGAGCCCTACGCGATCACCGGCGAGGGCACCGTGATGGTGACTGTGCAGCGGGAACTCGCGCGCGCCGCCCGGGAGATCTTCGGAATCGCCATCGCCAGGGTAGAGCCCGGTTGCGCACAGCCCCATCTTCATCTGACGACGGAAAACAGCGGGGCTGCGGACCGGCTGCCCGGGAGCTTTGCGGTCGATCCCGCAGAAGACCGCATCACGATCACCGGACAGGATCCGAGCGGGGTGCTGTACGGTCTGTTCAGTCTCCTGCGCACCATCGGACTGGGAAGGTCGCCCGACCAGGCCGGGACCCGGGAGAGCAGCAGGAACGAACTGCGCATGTATCACCACTGGGATATGCATAAAAGCGGGGAGTCCCTCGTGCTCAACACCGGCACCTGGGCCGGACGCTCGATCTTTTTTAAAAAACGCAGGCTGGTCACCGAAGATATGACCCAGATCCGGGATTACGCCCGGATGCTGGCTTCGGTCCACATCAACGCGCTGGGGCTCAACAACGTCAACGTCCCCCTGCCGATGATGAAGCTCATGAGCGAGGAGATGCTTCCCGCGGTCGCGCAGGTCGCGGACGTGCTGCGGGAATACGGCGTCCGGCTGTTCCTTTGCATCCACTTCTCCGCGCCGGTCGTGATGGGGCATCTCGAGACCGCCGATCCGTTGGACCCGGTGGTCCAAAAGTGGTGGGCCACTGTCGCGGATACGATCTACCGCTACATCCCGGATTTTGGCGGCGTGATCGTCAAGGCGGACTCGGAAGGGGAGCCGGGGCCGTTTACGTACGGCCGCGACCACGTGGACGGCGCGAACATGCTGGCGGAGGCGTTCCGTCCGCACGGTGGTCTGGTCATCTGGCGCTGTTTCGTGTATGACTGCCACATGGACTGGCGGGACCGTTCCCAGGACCGCGCCAAAGCCGCGCTGGAGTGCTTTACACCCCTCGACGGCAAATTCGCTGACAACGTGATTCTACAGACCAAAAACGGGCCTTTCGACTTTCAGCCGCGCGAGCCGGTCTCGACCATTTTCTCCGGGATCCGGCGCACCAACCAGGCGATCGAGTTCCAGATCGTACAGGAGTATACCGGGCGGCAGACCCATATCTGCTATCTGGTGCCGCTGCTCAAGGAGGCGCTGGACTTTGACACCCATTCGCGTGGACCGGGCTCGACTGTCGCCAAAGTGGTGGACGGGTCGCTCTACGGCCTCCCGCACGGGGGAGTGGTCGGGGTCGCCAACATCTGCGACGACGAGTACTGGACCTCCCACCCGATCGCCCAGGCGAACTTCTACGGGTTCGGCCGGCTCACCTGGGATCCGAACCTCTCGAGCGAACAGATCGCGCGCGAGTGGATCCTGCTGACCTTTGGCAACAACCCCAAAGTCATGGAAACGCTGCTGCCCTTCATGCTCGAGTCCCGCGAGCTCTACGAAGGGTATACCGCGCCTCTCGGTCTCGGCTGGATGATCCTGCCGGAGGTCAAGTACGGTCCGGATGTCGACGGGTACGAATACTCCCGCTGGGGCACCTACAATCACGCCGACCGCGACGGAATCGGCGTCGACCGCACCATCGAGACCGGCGCGGGGTATGTGGCGCAGTACAACGGCCCGGTCTGTGAGATGTACAACAAACTCGAACCCTGCCCGGACGAGCTGGTGCTTTTCTTCCACCACGTGCCGTACACCTACGTGCTGCATTCCGGCAAAACCGTGATCCAGCACATCTACGACACCCATTTTGAGAGTGTGGACCGTGTGATCGCGTTCCGGGAAGAGTGGAGAGCGCTCGAAGGCCTGATCGACGACCACTGCTTCCATCTGGTGGATGAGC
>JAAYKS010000162.1 GCA_012522285.1 Clostridiaceae bacterium
ACCCGGATGCTCAGTCGGCTTTGCGCGACCGGGTTTTTGCGCGCTGTTCACTGTTCAGGATCCGTTTCCGCAATCGGATGTTTTTGGGTGTGACCTCAATCAACTCGTCGTCCGAAACAAATTCCATACACTGCTCGAGGCTCATCTGGATCGGAGGCACCAGCCGAAGCGAGTCATCCGAACCGGATGCGCGCATGTTGGTCACGTGCTTTTTCTTGCACACATTGACGACGCTGTCCTCGTTTTTGGGACTGGAACCAACGATCATGCCCTCGTAAATCGGCTGGCCGGGTGAGATAAACAGGTTGCCGCGTTCCTGTGCGTTGTACAAACCGTATGTCATGGCATCGCCGGATTCCCACGCGACCAGGACCCCGTGGCTGCGAATGTCAATCTCGCCCTTCCAAGGCTCGTACCCTGAAATCGTGCTGCTCATTATACCATTGCCCCTGGTGTCGGTCAAAAACTCCGACCGGTACCCGATCAGCCCGCGGGAAGGGATGGAAAACTCCATGCGCGTATACCCTTTTTCGGGCGGATGCATCCCGGTCATTTCAGCTTTTCGGGATCCCAGCTTCTCGATCACCACGCCGACATATTCGTCGGGGACGTCGACCACCAAGACCTCGATCGGCTCGCACTGGACTCCGTCCACTTCGTGCAGGATCACCTTGGGCTTGGAAATCTGGAACTCGTAACCCTCCCGCCGCATTGTTTCGACCAAGATGGACAAGTGCAGTTCTCCACGGCCTTTCACCACGAAGGACTCGGTGGTGTCGGTGGTCTCGAGCCGCATGCTCACATTGGTTTCAATTTCGCGGAACAGACGGTCGCGCAAATGACGGGACGTGACAAATTTTCCTTCTTTGCCGGCAAACGGACTGTCGTTGACCGAGAAGGTCATCGCGATGGTCGGTTCGTCGATGTTCACAAAATCGAGCGCTTCCACCATGTCGGGTGAACAGATCGTCTCGCCGATCGCGATGTCTGAAATGCCCGCCACACAGACGATTTCTCCAACCCCCGCCGACTGGACCTCTTGCCGGCTCAGACCGCTGAAACGCAGCAGTTTGGCGACCCGGGTGTTGCGTACGCCGGGGCCCGTCTCTCCGCACACCGTGGCCTGCTGTCCCATTCGGATGGTTCCGCGTTCGATGCGACCGATCGCGATCCGCCCGATGTAGTTGTCATAGTCGATGTTGGACACCAACATCTGCAGCGGCGCCTCGCTGTCCCCCACCGGGCAGGGGATGTGCTCAACCACCGCGTCCAGCAGCGGCAGGATGTTCCCATCCTCGGTGGGTGGTTTGCCCCTGGAGGCGACTCCCAGCCGGGCAGAGGCATAGACGACCGGGAAGTCCAGCTGGTCTTCGTCTGCACCGAGCTCGATGAACAGATCGAGCACCATGTCGACCACTTCCATCGGCCGTGCGTCCGGGCGGTCGGTCTTGTTGATGACCACCACCGGAACCAGCCGCATCGCCAGTGCCTTGCGTAGGACAAAGCGGGTTTGCGGCATCGGCCCGTCGAACGCGTCGACCACCAGTAGCACACCGTCGACCATTTTGAGCACCCGCTCGACCTCGCCGCCGAAGTCCGCATGTCCCGGCGTATCGACAATGTTGATCCAGGTGTCTTTGTAAATGACGGCGGTATTTTTGGCCAGGATCGTAATCCCGCGCTCCCGCTCAAGTGCGTTGCTGTCCATGACCTGCTCGGCGACCTGTTCGTTTTCGCGGAAGATCCCGCTTTGCCGGAGCATGGCGTCGACCAGTGTGGTCTTGCCGTGGTCGACGTGCGCGATGATCGCGACGTTGCGTATATTGCTCATTTCCTTTTTCGACATGCTGTTGTCAGCCTTTCTGTCTTCGGTCGGGTCACAGGGGGATTACAGGTCCTTGCGTTCCCGTTCGCGGAGGTAGAACCGGATCGGCGTGCCCTCGAAACCGAAGTTCTTTCTAAACTGGTTTTCCAGATATCGTTCGTATGAAAAATGGGACAGATTCCGATCGTTCACGAACAGCACGAACTGGGGAGGCCGAACGGCCACCTGGGTCACATAGTAAATCTTGAGATGGCGTCCTTTGTCTTGTGGCGTGGGCACCATCGCGACGGCCTCAGACAACAGGTCGTTGAGGATGCCGGTTGTCAGGCGGACGCCCGCCTGGGTATAAACTTTGTTGATGCGCTCGAACAGCCGCTCGACGCGCTGGCCGGTCTTGGCGGAGATGAATTCGATCGGGGCGTAATGCATAAAGGAAAACCGCTCCGCGACTTCCCTGCGGAAGCGCTCGAGGGTGCCGGTCTCTTTTTCGATCAGGTCCCACTTGTTTACGACGAGAATACAGGCTTTGCCCGCATTGTGTGCCAGTCCGGCCACCTTCGTGTCCTGCTCGGTCGGACCGCCCTGGGCGTCCACCAGAATGAGACAGACGTCGGCGCGTTCGATCGCGGCCAGGGTCCTGATCATACTGTACTTCTCGATGCTGTCTTCGATCCGGCTCTTTTTTCTCAGTCCGGCCGTATCGATGATCACATAGTGCCCATACTTGTTCTGCAGGCGGGAGTCGATCGCATCCCGCGTGGTTCCGGGAATGTCGGAAACGATCGTACGGGCTTCTCCCAGCATGATATTCGCCAGCGACGATTTCCCCGCATTCGGTTTGCCGATGATCGCAACACGGATATCCGGATCCTCTTCGTCCTCCCCTTCCGCGGGCGGGAACAAGTCATAAATCTGATCCAGAAGTTCGCCCATACCCAGACGGTGAACCGATGAGACCGGACAGGGATCCCCTAGCCCGAGATTGTAGAATTCGTACACCTCGGGCGGCATGCCGCCGACATGGTCCGCCTTGTTGACCGCGAGCACGACCGGTTTGGCCGACTTCCGCAAAATATCCGCAATGTCCATGTCGGCCGCGGTCACCCCGGTCTGGATGTCCACGACAAACACGATCACATCCGCGGTATCGATGGCGATCCCCGCCTGGATGCGCATCTCGCGCAGAAAAATGTCGTCCGTATCCGGTTCGATGCCGCCCGTGTCGATGATCACGAAGGGGCGCCCCCGCCATTCGGACTCGGCATACAGACGGTCCCGGGTCACGCCCGGGGTGTCGTCCACGATCGAAAGCCGGCTACCGGCCAGATAGTTGAACAGTGTCGATTTTCCGACATTGGGCCGTCCGACGACGGCGACGATCGGTTTACCCATCTTCAGGCATCCTCCATTCGGTGACTTGATCCAGCCATGCGAGCAGACCAAGGGCATCGGCGCCGCATACGGCCACCTTGACACCCAGTTCATTTCCCAGCTGTTCCGGCGTCCAGTCGTCCAGGAACACGTCGCCGTCCGCCCGCAACATGGTGGCGGGCACTACGAGAATCCCGTCCGGATCCGCTTGCAGCCCGGACGCCATCTGTGCGGCGATGTCCGCTCCGGTCAGCAGTCCCGCGACCGTCACGGTTTCGCCGAAAAACGAGTTGCGCACCGTATGGGTGCTCCAGCGGATTCCATACGTTGCCTGAATCGCCTCCGTATACCGGTCCAGCAGCGGACCAAAGTCCGTACCGGTGACGGCGTGGACCGAAACGGACGGGCGTCCTGCGCGGTTTTGGATCCATGTCTTCCACGCGGGTATCGTCCGACGATCCGCCAGACCTTCTTCCAGTTCGCTCCGGAACAAGGACACCATGCCCACACCGTTTTCGAGCTGCGGAAAATCCTCATAGGTATCCGCGTCCGGAAGCTGCTGTCCGGCGCGCAGGTAGAATTCGTCGGACGGGAAGACCAGTCGGGTTCCCCGCTCTGCGAGGAACCGCCGCTGCCAGCCGTGCGAAGCCTCGATCACCGCAGCGGCCTCTTCCTTCCCGTACGGCTGGAGAGCCGGCAGCCGGTTCTCGTCCCGATAGCGGGTCAGGCCGACCGGAACGACCGAGATGCTCGACAAACGGTCCCCCAACGTCGCAAGTCCGGCGATGGTCTCCTCGAGAACGGTGCCGTCATTGAGACCCGGCACCAGAACGATCTGGATATTGAGCGAAATGCGGCTACCCGCGATCCGTTGCAGCCGTTCCATGATGTTGCCGGCAAACCGGTTGTTCATCATAGCGGAACGAACGGCGGGATCCAGCGCGTGCACGGAGATGTTCATCGGAGACAACCGATATCCGACCAATCGCTCGAACTCGGCGTCGTCCAGGTTGGTGAGTGTCACATAATTGCCGTCCAAGAACGACATGCGCAGATCGTCGTCCTTGAAGTACAGGGAAGGCCGCATGCCGCGCGGCAGCTGATCGATGAAACAAAACACGCATCGGTTCGTGCAGCTGCGGCAGTCATCCATCAGATCGGTCTCAAAGAGGAGTCCTATGTCTTCGTCCTCTTCTTTTTCGATTTCAACCGCCAGCGTACGTCCGTCTCTGCGGATGGTCAGTACGACCTCCGAAGACGCCATGGCAGTCCGGTAAGCAAACACGTCCTGCACCGGATTTCCGTCCACCAACAGCAGTTCGTCACCCGCGGTCAAGCCAAGCCGGGCGGCGATGCCGTCCGGTTCCACGCCAGTGATCCAGTGTGTTTTGCGATCAGTTAATGACACGGTACTCCTGCCGTTTTGAAAACAAAGAAAAACAGCGAGCCAGGCACGCCCCGCTGTTTCCTCAAGCTCACGCGAATCCCCATCGTTTGCCGCCGGCCCCGGGGGCCGAACGTCCGATTCAGGACTTTTTCGCTTCCGCCTGGGCCACGACCTCTTTACCAGCATAATATCCGCAAGACTTGCAGACCTTGTGCGGCATCTTGAGTGTATGGCATTGAGGGCACTCGACCAGGTTGGGAACCGTGAGTTTCCAGTTGGCGGAGTGGGAACGGCGGGTCCGGGCTTTGGACCATTTGCGTTTCGGGACAGCCATGTTGGTTACCTCCGTTGTTGTGTCAGAAAACGGCGTTAGCCGGTTTACAGCAAATCTTTGAGTCGGCCGAACGGGTTTCGATCCCCATCCGCGTCGGATGGACAGCCGCAAGGCCCTTTGTTGAGATCCGCTCCGCATGAGGGACAGATCCCGGCGCAGTCAGGACTGCAGAGTTCCCGGATGGGCAGGGCGGGCAACAGGGTTTCGCGGACCGCGTCCGTGATGTCCACCGTGTAGTCGTCGTATCCGTAGGAATCATCCTCTTCCTCCGGATCCGTATCCTGCATCCGTTCCCCGGGGATCGGCCGGCTCGACCGGAAGGTCTCGCGGACTCCGACCGACAGGTCCCGCCTGACCGGAGCCAGACAGCGAGCACAGGTGGTATTGTATACGAT
>JAAYKS010000163.1 GCA_012522285.1 Clostridiaceae bacterium
CGGACCACATGGGTCGCCACGGCATGGGTGGACAATCCATCGTCCGCATCGATCAACGGGGTGGCGCCGAGCGCGAAAAGAATGTCCGCGGTACGGATGGCGGTCGCAAAGTTGGTATCTTTGATCGGGTTGGAAACGATGCCGATCCTCATAAACGCCCTCCGGCACGGTGCGATGGGTCACGATAGATATCATGAATAATATACACGATACCCTGAATGAAAGCCATTGGATATAGGCGTTACGGACGGGAATAGGCTTTAGGGTACGAGGTGCTCCGCCCCGCCAGTTCCCGGCAGGTGCGGGCGACCGATGCGGGGTCCATCCCTTCCCTTTCATGGATCCGGGACACACTCCCCTGCAATACGGGATGGTCGCCGGCCGCGATCACCGCAACCGGGAGGCCGGGACAGCGCTGTGCCACGGTGGCGGCCAACGTCATTCCGACGCCGCCGGCCGCGACCCCGTCTTCCAGCGTCGCCAGTCGGCCGGTCTGGCGGCAGGAGGACAGAATCGTATCCAGATCCAACGGTTTGACCCGCCGGATGTCGATGACCTCACAGGAGATCCCCTCGTCTGCCAGCTGTGCGGCCGCGAGCATCGCGTTGCGCACCATCGCCCCGCAGGCGGCCAAGGTCAGATGCTCACCCGGTCGCAGGATCTGCGCCTGCTCGATCGGAAGGGCGGCGGGTATCTCCCCGCCGGGCAGGGATCGCTCCGCCCCCCGTGGGTAGCGAATCACGACCGGACCCTCGGATCTGTACAAGGCATGATGGAGCATCTGTCGCAGTTCGCCGTAATCGCGCGGAGCGAGGATTTCGATGCCGGGGATCGGCAGGAGATAGGCCAGATCATACAGCCCCTGGTGGGTCTCCCCGTCTTCTCCCACGACCCCCGCCCGGTCGACCGCAAATACGACGTGCAGTCCCTGCAGGGCGGCGTCGTGCAGCACCTGGTCGAACGCGCGCTGGAGAAAAGTTGAATAGATCGCCACGACCGGCACCATGCCACGGCTGGCCATGCCGCAGGCCATGGTCACCGCGTGTTGTTCCGCGATACAGACATCGAAAAAACGGTCGGGAAACCGGGTAGAAAAAGCGTTCAGTCCGGTGCCGGAACACATGGCAGCTGTGATGGCGACGATCCGGGGGTTGTCGGCGGCCTCTTCGACCAGTGCCGCGCCAAACGCGTCGGAATAGGACTGGGGCCCTTCTGTGCCGGTCCGTGGGCCGGCCGCACCGTTGACCCCCTTTTCCACTTCAAACGGAGCGACCCCGTGGTAATCCTCGGGACTCTCCTCCGCGTAGGTGTAGCCTTTTCCCTTTTGTGTGCACACATGGAGCAGCACCGGCCCGTCGATGTCCCGGATGGTCTCCAGATGGCTGGCCAGGGACTCGAGATCATGTCCGTCGACCGGACCGAAATATTTGAAGCCGATGTCTTCGAAGATGACCGGGTAGGGCCTCGCGATCCGGCGCAGGATTCCTTTGGAGAATTCGATCAGTTTTGCGGCGGGCCTCCCGATCAGCGGAAGACGGTTCAAAACAACCTCGACGCGGGATTTCATCCTTAAATACGTGTGAGACAAACGGACCTTATTCAGATGACGTGCGATGCCTCCCCCGTTGCGGTGAATCGACATCTGGTTGTCGTTGAGGATCACGATCAGCCGTTCCGAAAACTGACCGGCGTCGTTGAGCGCTTCGAACGCCATGCCGCCGGTCAGCGCCCCGTCTCCGATGACGGCGACTACCCTGCCGGACTCCCCGCGCAGCTGCTTGGCTCTGAGGATCCCGAGCGCGGCCGAGATGGAAGTACTGCTGTGTCCGGTATTGTAAGCGTCAAAGAGGCTTTCCTCCCGCTTGGGAAACCCGGAAACACCGTTTTCGGTCCGGAGCGTGTCGAACCGGTTCGAGCGTCCGGTCAGTAGTTTATAAGCATAGGTCTGATGGCCGACATCCCATACGATTTGGTCGAAGCGGAGATCAAACGCATCGAGCAAGGCGATCGTCAACTCGACCACCCCGAGATTGGACGCGAGGTGTCCCCCATTTTTCGAAACCGTCCGGATGATGGTTTCGCGGATTTCCTCCGCGAGCTGTCTTCGCTGCGGCCAGGTGAGGTCCTGAAGATCGGCGGGACCCTTGATGTTGTTCAGTATGTGTTGCGGAAGCATGATTTACGATTCCCTTTCAGTCAAAAACACAGTCAGTCCTTCCAGAAACGCGGGATCAAGACCCGCACCGGCCAGTGTCCCGAGTGCGGCCGCAGAACGTTCACAGGCTTCGCGCAGCCGCTTTTCCGCCTCGTGAAGGCCTAGAAGCGACACATACGTGGACTTGTGGTCCCGCGCGTCTTTACCCGGGGTTTTTCCGAGCTGGTCCGCAGTCGCGGTCGCATCCAGCAGGTCGTCGCCGATTTGAAACGCCAGCCCCACCTGGTCCGCATAGGTTTCGAGAGAGGCCACCAACACAGGATCCGGGGCTGCCAAATCCGCAGGCACCAGCATCGCGGCTTCGAGCAGGGCACCTGTCTTCATGCGGTGCATCCGCCGGAGTGAAGTCTCGTCCGCCGGTGTCTGTTCATACTGCATGTCGACCGCCTGCCCGCCGATCATCCCTTCGATGCCGGCTTTGCGCGCCATCCGGCGCGCGGCGTGCACCCGAGCCTGCCAGCCGACAGTCCCATCCGGTTGCGCACAATGCGCCAAAAGGATCTCAAAGGCCGCGTTGAGCAGCAAATCGCCGGCTAAAACAGCGGTCGCTTCGTCATATTGCCTGTGACAAGTCGGCCGCCCCCTGCGGAGATCGTCGTCGTCCATGCAAGGCAAATCGTCGTGAATCAACGAGTAGGTGTGGATCATTTCGAGGGCACAGGCAAAGGGAAGCGTCTCCGTGTGCGGCAAGCCGAACATGTCGCCTGTCGCCAGCAACAAAGAAGGGCGCAGCCGTTTGCCTCCTCCCAGCAGACTGTAGCGGGCCGCCTCGACGACCCGGGACTCCGGGCCGGCCGGTAGTGGCAACACGTCGGATAACGCCTGATCCATCTCCCGGCGCAAAGACGAAAAAGAGTCCGGAAAGGCTGTCATTGATTTTCTCCGGCAAACGGAACTTCGTGCGGTTCTCCGTCCTCCGTCCCGACCAGTTGGGTGATCCGGTGTTCGATCGACTCCAGCAACTCCGAACAGATGCGAGAAAGGCGTGTGCCTTCCTGGAACAGCCGGAGGGACTCGTCCAGGGAGATGTCCGCGGATTCGAGGCGCGCGACGGTTTGCTCCAGCCGGGCCAGTGCTTCTTCAAATGTGGGTTTGCGTTTGCCCTGCGCAGCGGCGGCGGTGGGCTCGTCCGAAGCGGACGTTTCCCGCTCCGCATCCGGTGCGGTATCCAACGCAAACAGCTCCTGCTGGCGGTCGTTTTCTTCCTGTGTGTCACGATCCATGTATGGGTTCCTCCCCTTCCTTGTGGCGGACTGCCTCGACCAGGCAATCCAGCGTCCCGTCCGACAAAACGACTGCCAGGTTCGAGCCCTCCCCGACCTGGTCGACGGACAATATCGATTTTCCCGTCACGGGGTCCTGGACCATGCCGTACCCGCGCGAGAGTACTTTCAGAGGGCTGAGCGCGTCCAGCTTTCCGCAGATCAGCGAAAAACGACGCGATACGGAGGACAGCCGTCCCCGCTCTGCGGTCGTCAGCCGCTGTGCCAGCATATCGACCACCATTTGTCGACGGTTGACCAGTTCCATCGGGTCGACCAGTACACGTGTGGTGCGCGCTCTCTCCAGTCGGGCATGCGCGGTATCCAGACGGTAATAGACGCTCTTGCGCATCCGCTGGCCATATCCTGCGATTTTATCAAGCACGTCCGCTTTGGCAGGCATCGCGACCTCGGCGGCCGCCGAGGGGGTGGGAGCCCGGTAATCCGCCACAAAATCACAGATCGTGAAATCGGTCTCGTGTCCCACCGCAGAGATGACAGGAATCGCCGAGTCGTGCACCGCGCGCGCAACGGGCTCTTCGTTGAATGCCCACAGGTCCTCCATCGAACCGCCGCCCCGTCCCACGATCAGCACGTCGGCCAACTGCCACTTGTTCATGTTCCGGATCGCCTGCGCAATGGCCTGCGCCGCCCCCGGGCCCTGTACGGGAACCGGATGCAGTACCAGCCGGAAATTCGGGAATCTACGGCCGAGCACATGCAGGATGTCGCGGATGACGGCACCGGACGAGGACGTCACGACCCCGATCCGGTGCGGGAGCACGGGCAGCGGACGCTTGTTGGCGGCATCGAACCATCCCTCTTTTTCCAGACGCGCTTTCAACTGTTCGAACGCCAGATGCAGATCCCCTTTGCCGAGGACATTCATCTCCGACACATATAGCTGGAACCCACCCGACCGCTCAAACAACGACGCCCGCGCGCGAACCACCACCTGGAGGCCGTTCTCCGGAACAAACTTCAAAGAGGCAGTCTGGCCTTTGAACATCACGCAGGAAACCTGCGCCTCATTGTCTTTGAGCGCAAAGTAGAAATGCCCGGACGGATGGGGTTTGAAACTTGAGATTTCGCCTGCGACCAGGATGCGGGATAAAGACGCGTCCTTTTCCAGGAGCGATTTGACATATCGGTTGAGCTGGGAGACAGAAACGGCACGGTCGGTCATGATTCTTCGGTGGCGACAGGCGTCGGCTCCGGTTCCTCATCGGGAAGCTCTTCCACCTCAGCCCCCTGCGATAACGCCACTTTCCCCAACACCGCGTTGATGTACGATCTGGCTTCCTCGCTGCTGTATTTGCGCGCCAGCAACACCGCTTCGTTGATCGACACGCTGGGCGGAACCGATTCGACGTGGAGCATTTCATAGACGGCGATGCGCAGGATCGTGATGTCGACCCGGGGCAACCGTTCGGTGGTCCACCGTTTCAAGTATCCGCCGTATACCCCGTCGAGCTGGACTTTTTCGCCGGTGACCCCATTTGCCAGCAGCGCGACATATTCCGCGTCGCCCCGGGTGATGCCGAACAGGTCTATAAAGTCCAGGATCTGACGGTCCGGATCCTCTTTTTGAATCTCCAGCTGGTATAAAAGCTGGAACGCGTAATCCCTGGCTTCCCTTCTTCCCATTTCGCTCCCTTTACCGGAACAACCCGGGGGGCAGGATCCTGTCCAGCAACTCCCGCAGTTTTTCCTTGTCTCTCAGATAGAGTGTGCCCACAATATACCCCGCAAACGTGAGGATCAGGATGAACAGCGTCTTGAAAAAGCCGAAGATCACCAAAAGCAGCGCAACGGACAGGCCGATGCCCGCCCCGATCAATCCGGGACGGCTGTTCAGCAGATGTTCCAGCAAGTTCTTCATGGTGTTCTCATCTCTCGATCCGCGCGGCGACCGGTTCCACCCGGCTCACCTTGACATACACGTTGGAAACGGGAATGCCGGTATAGCGTTCGATGTCTTTTTTGATCCGGTCCTGCACTTTGGACATCATGACCGGAATCTCCACGTCCGAATACAACACCGCGGTCAGTTCCACATTGATTCTTTCATTTTGCGAGGAATACACCCGGGCTTTTGCGGTCTTGATGCCGCCTTGCGCGGATTTTGCGGAGTTGAGCGCGATGCTCTCGATGGCATCCACGCCAATGTCGATCGTCCCGATCTCTGTCCGGCGCAGTCTCGATTTGCGCATCCTGCCACTCAGCAGTGCGAACACCAGCGTGATCACACCCACCGCGAACAGCAGCAGGAACAACACGATAAACACGGCTTTGACCGGACTGCGTGCCTGCAGAGAATACAAAAGCCGCGTCAGTGCCACCACCATGTTGTTGTTCAGCACAACGATGAAGAACAAAAAGCCCACAACGGCAAGGATGAACGAATACACGATCAAGATGCCGCGTACCAAACGGTTCACAGGCGTCCCCCTTCCTGCGGCGGCGGAGCGATCCCTTTGATGTGGACATTGACTTGTTCCACCATCAGACCGGTATATCGCTCGACGTCCGCTTTCACCCGCTCCTGAATTTTCCAGGCAACCTCGGGCATGATATTCCCGTAATAGACGACCGGAAACACCGTGATGGTCACCAGACCTTCGTTGTCGTCGTGGAAAAGCACTTGTACCCCTTTGCCTTCGTGCTCAACCCCCATGGACTCTTTGATGGATATCACACCACTCGAGTCCAACATCGCGACGCCGGGGGTGCTCAAAGCGGCTTCGGCCGCGTATTGCGCGACAAAACCCTGCGACATGGATCGCTCTCCCCGGACGGATGACTGTGAGTCCTGACCAGGCATCGGCGTTCACCCCCTGTCGGAACCGATCCGTTCAGGCGCGCTCCATGTAATCGCCTGTGCGGGTGTCGATCCGGACCACATCTCCCTGATTGACAAACAACGGAACCTTGATGGTGGCGCCTGTCTCCAGTACAGCCGTCTTGGTGGCGTTCTGTGCCGTGTCTCCGCGCACACCGGGTTCACATTCCGTGATTTCCAGCTCCACAAAAATCGGAGGTTCGACGCCGAAGATGTCCCCTTTGTAGGATAGCACCTTGCAGACCATGTTTTCCTTGAGAAAGCGGACCGCGTCCCCCAGGACCTCGGCGGTAAAGGGCAGCTGTTCGAAGTTTTCCGTATCCATCAGATAATACAGATCCCCGTCCCTGTACAGAAACTGCATGTCCCGACGTTCCAGACGTGCCTGTTCAAACTTGTCGTTGGGGTTGAACGTACGCTCCACCACCGAACCGGTTTTGACGTTGCGGTATTTCGTGCGCACAAAGGCTGCGCCTTTGCCGGGTTTGACGTGCTGGAACTCAATGACCTGGAACACTTGCCCGTCCATTTCGAACGTGACCCCGTTCCGGAAATCACCCGCCATGACCATATTGTCCACCTCCTGGTTGCGAGAACCTCTTCCTAAAATTATACAGTATAATATTGTACTTTCCCATCTGGCGCAAGTCGATCTGTGACAAGACATTGCTATCTGAACCAAATTGGTGCCGCGAACCCCTCAAGGTTCCGGCTAGACCGGCAATATCCGGAGTTGTTTGGGGGATCCGGTCAGGATCCGTGCCCCCGCTTCTTCGATGACTGCGATGTCCTCGATGCGGACACCTCCCTTGCCAGGAAGGTAGATGCCCGGCTCCACCGTCACCACGTCTCCCGGCAACAGTCTGCCGGGGTTTGTGCGCGATAGGCGCGGCGACTCGTGGATGGCCAGTCCGACTCCGTGTCCAAGACCGTGCCCGAACAGATCTCCGTACCCCGCCTTTGCGATGACCTGCCTGGCGGCTTCGTCCGCCTCGCTGCCCGTGACGCCCGGGCCCAGCATTTTTTCCGCCGCTTCCTGCGCGGCCAGCACGACCTCGTAAACATGCCGCAATTCGGGATCCGGAGCGCCGACAAACACCGTGCGGGTGATATCGGAACAATATCCGCGGTATATACATCCAAAATCGAACACGATGCCGTCTCCGGCCTGGATTTCCTTTTCCGACGCAACGCCGTGCGGGAGGGCACCGCGGGCGCCCGAGGCGACGATGGTGTCAAACGAGGGCTTTTCCGCCCCGAGCCGCCGCATGGCGGTTTCCAGTTCAAACGCGATTCCCAGTTCCGTGACACCGGGCCGGATCAGGGGCAGGATCGATTCAAACGCCTCGTCCGCAATCCTTACGGCCTGTTCGATACGCCAAATCTCGTCCGCGTCCTTTTGGGACCGCAGCCCGCTCAAGGAGCTTTCTAAAGGGAGAAACCGGACGTCCGGGCTGTTGGTTTCATATTTCCGATAGATCGAAAGCGGGACCGCTTCGTCCTCGACACCGGCCACCCCGACCTTATGCTCCTGCAAAACTTCGGACAACGCGGTGAGACCTTTGAGTGTGCTGTCGACAACGGTATACCCTGGACACTGCTTACCGGCCTGGGAGGTATAACGGGAATCCACCAGGATAAAACACTGATCCCGCGTGATCAGCGTCGTCGATTCCGTGCCCGTAAAGCCGGCGAAATACCGTGTGTTTTCCCGACTGTACAAAACGGCCGCTTCCATTCCCTTTTGTGCGATCAAGACCCTGAGCCGCTGTACCCTGTTCTGCATATGCGTCATGTGCGGTTGCCTCCCTCAAGATAAATCCGTTTCATCTCTGCCGCGTCGATCGACTGGGTGTCTTTGGATTCGCAAATGATCACCGGATCCATGTCCAGATCCCGCATCACCTGTGCCAGCGGATTGAACTCGGGTCCGTATTGCGTGTCCGCAAAGGTATGGTGCATTTTCTCCCCGCCCGCTGTGTATTCGATGCGGCTAAAGTGGATGTGCATTCGCTTCATCCTCTCCTGCCCCAGTGCATCCGCAATGCGGTCACAAATCGCCCGAAAATCCTCGTACACCTTCAATCCGCCGTGTGTCCGGGCATTGAAGTGCCCAAAATCGATGGTGGGAATCAGCCTGTCGTCAA
The DNA here is from genome assembly GCA_012522285.1 of Clostridiaceae bacterium. Taxonomy (GTDB): domain Bacteria; phylum Bacillota; class Clostridia; order Saccharofermentanales; family UBA5734; genus JAAYKS01. Next base: position 8,467 of record JAAYKS010000163.1, read on the forward strand.
GACTGCATAACGTTATTACCTCATCCAGATTGCCAAGCTGGTTTACCTTTCCCATCAATTCGGGACATATCGCGACCTGATCGGCCAAGCCCCGTTCCTCCGCCATGGACATCACCACCTGCATCGCTTTGCAGGCCAGCGCCAGCGCTTCTTCCCGGCCGCCCGGGGCGTTCGCACTGCCCGGATGGACCACCACCCGGTCGCCCCCCATCCAGGTGGCCGCTTCCATACTGTCCAGAATATACCCGTAGGATTTTTCCAGTTTTTCCGCGTCGCGGCCGGCCAGATTGATGTAGTAAGGCGCATGGACGCTGAGTCGAACGCCGTGTTTGACTGCTTGTGCACCCAGTTCGGCGGCGGTTGCCTGCCCGATCGCGACACCGCGACCGCACTGGTATTCATACGCGTCCAGTCCCATCGAGGCCAGATAACCGGGCATCTGCACGGAATGCTTCCACCCTTTGTCATAAAAATCCGCGGGATTGCCCGCCACTCCAAATCGAGGCATGTGCGCTTCCTCCCTACTCCGAACGGTCCGGAACCGGCAGCGCCAAAAACGCCCGATCCAGGCCGAATCTCTGATGCAACAGTCGTTCGATCCATCTTTTGAGCAAAACGTGAGGTGGTTCTCTTTTGGAAATCGGCTTGACGCGTATGGCTGCCGCCCCCGCGCGCCGGGCCGCCGCGATATCCGTAAACAACTGGTCGCCGATCAGGACGGTCCGCTCCACCGGCATCCCTTTCAGGCGGCAGGCCTGCAGGACACCCCGGGGAGAGGGTTTGCCCGCATACGGGAGGCAATCCACGCCAAGAAGGTCGCTGAATTGTCTGGAACGCGCGGAACGGGCATTGGAAACCACCATACATGCCAACCCGGCCGAAAGGATGCGTGACACGACGGTATGAGAACGGGCATCCGGCATTTTGGCTCCATGGGGAACCAGTGTGTTGTCGATATCCAACAGCACAAGAAGATATCCGGCAGCCCGGATCGAGGTGAAATCAAGGTCCAGTATATCGGTGGTGTTTCCGTCCGGACGCCAACACCGGTCGATCCATGGTTGTCGCAAACCCTCAGGTACCTCCCTAACAAAAGCCTTGCTTAAGCATCATAACACAACAGCGGCGCATGACAGTGGCGGGTCCGGGTCACCTTGTATTCGTTGGTATCGCAGAATATAATGGTGCTGTTTATTTTGGAAGGGGACTGGAATCGAGATGATAGTATGCAAGTTCGGCGGATCTTCCTGTGCCAACGCGGTGCAGATCCGCAAAGTATGTGATATCGTCCTGGCGGATGCAGACCGCAAAATCGTCGTGGTGTCCGCCCCCGGTAAACGGAATCCCGAGGATACCAAGGTCACCGACCTGCTCATCACATTGGGCAACGCGATGGTCAGCGGGTATGACGGGAACCGGGAGCGGGAAGCCGTCATCGGTCGTTTCGCCACGATTTCCTCCGATCTCGGACTCGACGGACAAATGGTGGAGTGGCTGCGGGAAGATCTGGATCACCGGCTGGCATCCGGATGCGACAACCGCAACCGCTTTATGGACCTGATCAAGTCGGCCGGCGAAGACTATTGCGCGCGCCTCTTTCACGCCTACTTGACCCATCTGGACGTCAAGGCGACCTATGTGTCCCCTGCCACGGCGGGCATGGTTGTAACATCCGAATTCGGCAACGCTCAGATCCTGCCGGACTCCTACGACAAACTGTCCACACTCGACCGCATCCCGGGCATCCTTGTCTTCCCCGGTTTCTTCGGCGTCACCCGGGAGGGGGAAGTCGCCACGTTCTCCCGGGGCGGATCGGATATCACCGGCTCGATTCTCGCGGCGGCGCTGCAAGCGAGCGTCTACGAAAACTGGACGGACGTGGAC
>JAAYKS010000164.1 GCA_012522285.1 Clostridiaceae bacterium
GTACCTGTATCCGCGACTATATCCATGTGCAGGATCTGGCATCGGGTCACGTGGCGGCCATAGACTTTTGTCTGAAGCATCAGGGGGTCGAGACAGTCAATCTGGGAACCGGAGCCGGCAGCAGTGTGATGGAAATGATCCTGGCTTTCGAACAGGTCAACGGCATCCGGATTCCGTTTCACATCGGTCCCAGACGACCGGGCGACGCGCCCGTGAGCTTTGCGGATCCTTCCAGGGCCGCCGCCGTACTGGGTTGGCGCGCCAGATACGGGATCCGGGACATGTTGCGTGACGCCTGGCATTGGCAGCAGACCAATCCCACGGGATATCAACAACAGGACATCGACCGGGTTCCGTCCGCCGATTAGGTGATATAAAGTGAAAAAGAACCAAAACGACAAGAAAGAAGCGGAGCGTTCTACCCCGACACCTGCCAGCCAGCAGGAAGAGCGTCAGCCTGTCCGCAATGTGCGGTTGCGCTTTGGGTCTTCCGGCGCGGCGGACGCGGACGACATCCGCCGGATCGTGGCAAAGTCTGCGCGCAAATCGGAGCATGAAACCCGCCGTCCCGCACCGCTGAAGACGAAGGACACCCAGACCCTCGTCCGTCCCCGCGGTCTGCGTCAGCGCATCGCCGTGTTTTTGCGCAACCGGCAGCGGCGAAAAGCGAGACGGAAAATTTCTCCCACGGTCCGTATGGTTCGCCGTGTAGCGCTGATCCTGGCGATTCTTCTGGTCGTTCTGGCAGGGTTGGGGTATGCGGCGGTCACCTATGCGCTGAGTCTGATCCAGCGCCCGGGGCCGACCACCCATACGGTTCGTCCCGGCATGACCGCACCTTCGGCGTACACCACCCGTCCGACACATTACAAACCGCCCGAGTTCAAAGGCATTCAAAACATACTGCTGCTCGGGGTCGACGACCGGCGCGAGGTGGACGGCGAAACTTACAACAACAGCGATGTCATGATGATCGTCACGGTCGACATGGACAACAAGACGGTCAAACTCACCTCCCTGCAGCGCGACATGGCGGTCTATATCCCCGGCTACGGGATACACAAATTGACCGATTCCCATGGGTATGGCGGCGCGGATCTGACGATGCAGACCATCAATGAAAACTTACGGCTCAGCCTGACCGATTATGTCGCGGTCGACATCAACGAGTCTGAGCGGCTGATCGACCTTGTCGGAGGCGTCGATCTGTACGTTGAAGAAGAGATTCTCTGGTATGTCAACGAGTGCATCGGCAACCAGAATCTGTGGTTTCCGGATTATGGCGAATCCCCTTATCTGACGCAAGGCGGTATGCAGCATTTGGACGGTCGCCAGGCGGTGGGCTATGCGCGTGTCCGTTCTTATGACAGCGACTACAAGCGGATGGGTCGTCAACGGGAAGTGCTGCAAGCGGTTTTCGACGCGTTCATGGAGTCCAGTCTGCCCCAGAAAATCACCATGATTACAGAAGGCCTCAAGTGTATTTACACCACCTTGTCCGATGCCGAGATCCGTAAACTGGCAGTCAACATCGCGCCGTCGATGAAAAATGAAATTATACAAAAGCAGGTTCCGGATCCCACTAAGTACGGGGTGGAATTCATCGAATCCTCTGATTTCATGATCCGCGCCGATTTTAACGGGATCATTCCTGGGCTGTATGCGTTCCTGTTTAACGACCCGCTGCTTCCATTCGATCCGCCGCTGGAAGTGCCCGGAGCGCCCAATGCCGCGCAAGGATTGCCGCCCGGACTGTACGACCAGTGGAAGGGGCCTCAGTCCACGTCGTCCTCCACGACAA
>JAAYKS010000165.1 GCA_012522285.1 Clostridiaceae bacterium
GCGATCTTCGCGGCCGAAATCGGCAACCTGGTCGGCGGGAAAACCCGGCTCGACATCCTGCTGGTCCCCGCGTCTTCGATCCTGGCCGGTGCCACAATGGGCGTGCTGGTCGGTCCCCCGGTCGCGCGGTTCATGATCATGCTGGGGGAGATCATCAACGACCTCACCGCGCTCCGGCCCTTCCCGATGGGCATCGCGGTCTCCGCTGTCATGGGATTCATCCTGACCTTGCCGATCTCCAGCGCGGCGCTGTCCATCATGCTGGGGCTGTCGGGGCTGGCAGCAGGCGCCGCGACCGCGGGATGCTGTGCGCACATGGTTGGATTTGCGGTCGCAAGCTACCGGGACAACAAATTTGCCGGGCTCCTCGCACAGGGGGTCGGAACCTCTATGCTGCAGATGCCCAACATCATGCTGCGCCCCCAGATTCTCGTCCCCGCGGTCGTCGCATCCGTGGTGACCGGGCCACTGTCCACCCTGGTGTTCAAAATGGAAAACATCGCGGCGGGCGCGGGCATGGGCACCAGTGGACTGGTCGGGCAGTTTACCACCTGGACCGCGATGGCGGACAAGATGCCGGCCGGCCAGCTGGCGGCTTATATCCTGTTGCTGCACGTGATCATCCCGGCGGCCATCGCGCTGGGCGTGTCGGAAATCATGCGCGGTCGCGGCTGGATCAAGGCGGGGGACATGAAATTGGCCCTGTAAACCAGATTCTTTGGACAAAGAGGAAAGGGAAGGATTGCCCATCGCGGCAGCCCTTCCCTTTTATATAACTTGATTCCATCCGACCGGTTATGGGTTTCGTTTGGCAATCGTAGCGGCGTCTTTGACGTCCTCACGCGTGACGGCACCCTCCGGTCCGTAACGGGCCTTGTCGTACAACCCGGGAAGCGAACCCAGATCCCGGTGGAGTCCGTGGGACACCTTGTCCGAGATGATCCCGGCGGTATCGCTGTCCCTGACTTCCGCTCTCCGGGATTTGACCGCGCTGTCCACCGTGCGGATGAACAACCGGCGGATACGGTCCGCGGGAGTCGCACCCAGTCCGCGGCGCGGTTTCTTGATGGAGGACGACGGTGTTCCGGACACCCGTGTGCGATCCGAGGCGGTACGTGTCAGCCGGATACGTACGTCCCCGTCGACCGAGCGGTCGGTATAGAAGCGGCGATACAGCCGGTACAGCGCATAGAAGAATCCGGCGATCACAGCGAGCAGGACCGCGACCAGCACTACATAGAGAAGGATCTCGATGATCTGCATGATGACGCTCCAAAACGCGGACGATTCGATGGCCGGAAGTCCGCCCCCCGTCTCGCCGGGAGGCTCGGTTGCGGGGGTCACGGTGGTCGGGGTGGTCTCGCCGCCGCCGAACCGGAACAGCCCGACCACAAAGCGGATGGCGGCCAGCAGTCCATTCAACAGCTTGGTGACCGCCGTCGCGCCATAGGGCGCAAACAGCGCGACCACGCCGAGGAACACCAGGAAGCCGGCCAGCAGGCGGTTGCCGAGGTTGCTGATCCGGTCGACCGGTTGATTCCCGCTCTCCGCGTACCGGAACATCGCGGAGGCAAAGTTTTCCATCTGCATATGGATGACAAAAAACACCAGATGAAACACCGACAGAAAGTGCAGCGCTACGCGCAGCGGTGAATCGGCCGGGGCATTCAAATAGAGGAAAAAGAAAAACATCACGCTGGCGATGAGGTAACCGATCGTGATCCCGGCGGGTTTGAAAAAGCGTTCATACACCGTGATGACGAGAGCGTACACCGCGAAAAAGGCAAACAGGACCGGCTGAGACGCCGCAAGAAACGGGAAAGCCTCGAGCCACGCCGCAGGAGGCTGGGAGGGCAGCAGTCGTCCGATTCCATATAGCAGTGCGAAATATGCCAGACAGGGGAGCAGGAAACGCCACAACCGGTGGCGGATCCCCCGGATGGGAACCGTCAGGAAAAACAGAGGCGGCAGCACCAGCGCGCGCCAGATGGCGTCGGTGCCCCCGGAGAGGTGGTACTGGCCAAAAAAAACCACCGCGAGGCCGAGGTCGGCCAACAGGAGATTGCGGAGGACCTCGATGACGAGGCTGCGGGAACGAGTCATGCGGTCGCCACCCCCCTCTTGATCACGGCGCCGGAGTCTTCGAGGTCGGCGTCGAGCATAGCCGGCTGGCCGACGAGGTGGGACACGATCCACAGACATCGCATCCCGCGCTCCCGCATCATGCGGAATCGTTCCTGGATTTCCGGACCGAACGCCGCGGACACCAGGATGTACAGCGGGCCGTCGTCCGACTCCGCGAGGCAGGTGTCGAGCAGGTCGGCAAAGGCGGGCGCATGGAGGTGCAGATCGATCCGGGCCAGGATCTCATTGATCGCGACCAGGTGGTCGCCAGACGAACCTGAGGTCACGCGCAAGGTCTCCCGGGTGACGATATCCCGCCCGTTGGTGCGAAGCCCGACCGGCATCCCTTCCGTGTTGAGCCGGTCGGACAGCGTCGCGGCCACCCGGATGGCGTCTTCGATCAGGCGCTCCTCGCTCCACAAGGAGGGATACTCGACGTTGACAAGCACCTCGACCGCCTGGGTCGAGGTGTACCCCGGGATGTTGACCATCATGACCTCGGAGCGGGCCGAGGCTTTCCAGTTGATCATCTTGAGCGGGTCCCGGAAACTGTATTCCCGGATCCCGCGGAATTCAAACGGGTCCTCCACGAGGTGGCGGCGGGTGATGATTTCACCGAGAATCCGCTCGATCGGAATGTCGAGCTCCCGTTCGGGCACCGGTTTGGGAAAGACATACAGACTGGCTTCGCTGCGGACCTGGAGCGCAAGTTTGTTGGACGCCAGGAGGTCGGAGCTGATGAGGTCGATGCTTTTGAACGTAAAATAGCCCCGGTTGCGGCAATACAGATTGTGGCGGCGCCGAATCTGCTGGAACGCCCCGATCGAAAATAACTCTTCGCGGTAACTGGAGTCCGAGACCGAGGTGAACGGGTCGTTCGGAAAGACCAGGTCCCGGGACACATGAAACTTGAGACCCAGCCAGGGAAGGGGCAAAATTTTTCTGGACGAGACCTGTTCCTCCAGATCCACGTGGTCTCCCTCGTTGACCCGCGAGGCCGAAAATGTGAGCTCCGCAGTCAGTCCGTGGTCCCAATAGCGCGCGTACAAAGCGCGCTGTAAAGAGAACAGCGATCCCGCGATGATCAGGATGACCAGTATTACCATACAGGACTCACCGCTTTTCCCATTCCTCGACCGGAACCGGGATCTGGTCGACGATGGTTTCCAGTAGCGCGGGCACGGAGGCGGATTTGCGCCGGGAAGCGCCCGCGAGCAGGATGCGGTGGGCGAACACCGGCACCGTGAGGGTGCGGATATCGTCCGGGGTGACGAACGTGCGGCCGCGCATAGCCGCCAGCACCTGGGAGACGTGCAGCATCGCGAGACTTCCGCGCGGGGACACCCCGAGGGAAACCGCCTCGTGTACCCGGGTCTGTTCGACGATCGCGAGTAGGTAATCCATCACGGCGTCATGTACAAAGACTTCTCGGCAAGCCGCGCCCGCCTCGATGACCGCGTCGCCGGTACAGACCGGCTCCAGCTCCACCATCGGGTCGTCCCGGATGAACCGGCGCAGGATGTCCCGCCCCTCGTCGCGGCTCGGATACCCCATCGACAACTGCAGCAAAAACCGGTCCATCTGCGCTTCGGGCAGAGGGAAGGTGCCCTGTGTCTCGATCGGGTTCTGGGTCGCGATGACAAAAAACGGGGTGCCCGGGATACGGGTCTCTCCGTCGATTGTGACTTGTTTCTCCTCCATGCACTCCAGCAGGCTGGATTGGGTGCGGGGGGTGGCGCGGTTGATTTCGTCGGCCAGCAGGATGTTGGTGAACACCGGACCGGCACGGAAGGTAAATCGGCCTTCCTGCTGGTTGAAAAAATGGATGCCGGTGAGGTCGGATGGCAACAGGTCGGGGGTGAACTGCACACGGCGGAACTGTGCGTCGACCGTCCGGGCCAGGGATTTTGCCAAACGGGTCTTGCCGGTGCCGGGGACATCCTCAAGCAGCACGTGGCCACCGGCGATCAGAGCTGCGACTGCGAGGTCGATGACATTCTCTTTGCCGACGATGACCCGGGAGACGTTTTCCCGGATGGTTCCGGCCAGGGTGGATACATTGCTGATTTCCATGAATCGCTCCTCCGTGTCTGTTCTGTCATGTTTCCTTATTGATTATAGTACTGTACAAACCATTCGGGGGGCAAGGAAGGCAAAATGGCGAAGACAGTCACGGTTTGCGCGAGATGCGACCGCATGCCATAATACCTCTATTCGTATACAAGGGCCGCGCCGCTTCCAGGCTGTCGGCCGGAAAGGTTTTCATGTCTGATCGAGCTCCCTTGACCGAAGCCGAACACCAGGCCAGAGCGGAGGCACAGTTCCGCCGCATGACCGGTCGCCCCATCCCCGGTACCATCCTTGGGCTGGCCGTTCCCACCATCATCAGCATGCTGGTGATGTCGATGTACAACATGGTCGACACGTATTTTGTCGGCCAGATCGGAACCAGCGCCACCGGCGCGGTCGGGATCGTATTCCCGATGATGATCATCCTGCAGGCGGTGGGCATGACCATTGGCATGGGCGCGGGCAGTACGATTTCACGCCTGCTGGGCCAAAAACAACCCGAGCAGGCCGCGCGGTTTTTGTCGACCGCCTTTGTGCTGGCGCTGCTGATCGGCGGCGTGATGACCGCGATCGGACTGCTGTTCCCCAACGTCATCCTGCGCCTGCTGGGCGCGACCGAGTCGATCCTGCCTTACGCCCGGGATTACGCGCGGTACATCTTCATCGGAGCCCCGTTGTTCGCGGGCTCGTTTGTGCTGAACAACGCGTTGCGTGCCGAGGGCAATGCCATTCTTTCCCTGGTCGGCATCGCCAGCGGCGCGGTGATCAACATTGCGCTGGACCCGCTGTTTATTTTCACATTCGATCTCGGAATCGGAGGCGCGGCGATCGCGACGGTCATCAGCCAGGCGATCGGATTTTGCATCTTAGGTTCCCATTACGTGACCGGGCGGGCGGTCCTTCGGATCCGGCTGATATTCGTCACGTTCCGTCGGCATATTGTCGGCGAGATCCTGCGGATCGGGTCCCCGTCACTGGGGCGCCAGGTCATGGCGAGTGTCGGCATGGTCATTCTCAACAAGGCCGCGGGCGGCTACTCCGACGCGGCCATCGCCGCGATGACCATCGCCAACCGCGTCGGCATGCTGGTGTACTCCACGATCATCGGATTCGGGCAAGGGTTCCAGCCGGTGGTCGGCTACAACTTTGGCGCGGGCCGTCTGGACCGGGTGAAAAAGGCCTACTGGTTCAGCACCGCGGCGGGTACGGTCTATATGGCGGTGGCGGCTGTGGCCATCGCACTCGCGGCCCCGACGATCGTGACCTGGTTTCGCGCGGACGATGCGGAGGTCATCCGGCTGGGTTCGCTGACGATGCGCTACCACGCCTCGGTGTGGGTGCTGCAGGCGATGGAGATCATCACCAACATGCTGTACCAGGCGACCGGGCACGCGGGTCCCGCGCTGGTCATGTCCATGGCACGGCAGGGGATCTTTTTTATCCCGGCGGTGCTGATTCTCAACGCGGTACTAGGGCTGGACGGCATCCTGATGGCCCAGGCGGTCGCGGATCTGTTCGCCTTCCTGCTCGCACTGGTGTTCATGATCCGGTACCTGAAATTTGGTCTCGCACTCAAACGGGATCGCGCGGCGGACCCGCACGGAGTACAGCGCGCCGAAGTCCTGGCCAAGTCGCCGACCGAGGAATGACGTTCCATGGAGGAACGAGTCAGGGCACTCCTCCGGGAAATCGAGGCGTCCCATCGGCAGATCCTGGGAGATAAACTCACAGGCCTCTATGTCCACGGCTCCCTCGCGTTCGGGTGCTTTCGCTGGGAGACCGGCGACATCGACTATCTGATCGTGGTCAAAGAACCGCTGTCCACCCCTGAGAAGGTCGAGCTGATCGAAGCGTTGCTCCGGATCGACCGGGCCGCTCCGCCCAAAGGGCTGGAGATGAGCGTCGTACTGGAACAGCACTGCCGGGACTTTGTCTACCCGACCCCGTTCGATCTTCATTTTTCCAACCTGCACAAAGAAAAAGCCCGCCAGGATCCGGCCGCTTACTGCGGATGGATGCACGGCGAGGACAAAGACCTCGCGGCCCACTTCGCGGTGGTGCGTGAGGTCGGCTTTGCGTTGTTCGGAGCGCCGGTCGAGGAGGTCTTCGCCCCGGTGCCCCGGGAGGCGTTTCTGGACAGCCTCCGGTATGACATCGCGGACGCGGCTGACGGGATGAAGGACAATCC
>JAAYKS010000166.1 GCA_012522285.1 Clostridiaceae bacterium
GCGCCCGGCGCAACCGAAGTGATCGGACTCGCAACCTCGATATCGATCTGGGAATCTTTGTAACCGATATCAAAAAAGATCGCCGTCAAGGGCGGCATCGCTTTGACATGATTGCGTTCCATCCAGGTTATAATTTCGTTCCACAGGGGTTGCTGCTCCCCGTAATCCGGAATGATCGCTCGTATGGTGGCGGCCTGGACGGACTCCACTTTTTTACAACAACATCATATGACATGGACCTTCCTCCCGCGGGAGAGTCAAGAGCGGATTTTTGGATTATACAAAAAGGAGCGGCAGCTCCTGGTAAGTCGCCCTTCAGTTTTCGTCCATTGCGCTACAATTGAGTAAAACCGCAGCAGGAGAATCGTTATGGAGTTTTTCAAACAGAACGATGAGCAAACCGTACCCAGACTGTCGCCGTTGGTGGCCGAAAACCGATTTATAGCAAAAACGCCGGACACCGACCCTTTGCCTGTCTACGAAGAGGTGAAAGACCGCCTCCCCTCTCCGGTTTGGGACGGACACGAGGATCACATCCGCTGCTATTGGCGCACCTGGCAACTTGCCTTTGGCAACCTGCGAAGACCGCTGCCCGGCACGGGGTTTGTTTCCAGCTTTATTGACACTGCCTTCAACGGCTGTGAATTCATGTGGGATTCTTCTTTTATTCTTATGTTTGGGAAATATGCGGACAAAATTTTCCGGTTTCAAGCGACATTGGACAACCTGTATTCCCATCAGCACCGGGATGGATTCATCTGTCGCGAGATCGAGGAGGAGACGGGCCGGGACCGCTTCACCCGCCACGATCCGTCGGCGACCGGTCCCGATATCATGCCGTGGTGTGAATGGGATTACTTCCACCATTTCGGTGACAAGGAACGTCTCTCGAACGTGTTTCCGCCGCTGATGGCATACCATCGCTGGATGGCAGAACACCATACCTGGCCGGACGGCACCTATTTTTCCTCCGGATGGGGTTGCGGGATGGACAATCTGCCGCGTCAGATGCCGGGATACTCGCCGGAATTCAGCCACGGCCACATGATTTGGGTCGATGCCTGCATGCAGGCGCTCAACAGCTGCCATGTTTTGATCGAGATGGCGAACGTTTTAGGCCGCGGGGAATTCATCGAAGAGCTGGAGGTGGAACGCGACCGCCTGGAAAAGGTCATCAATGAAAAGCTCTGGGATGAGGAAACCGGTTTTTATTACGACCTGTGGAAAAACGGAAAGCACAATGGGGTGCGTCATATTGGCGCTTTCTGGGCCTTGATCGCAGCGTGCGCCACCCCGGAGCGTGCCGAAAGAATGATCGCGTACCTGCAGGACGAGAAAGAATTCAAGACGCCTCATCGGGTACCCGCCCTATCAAGAAGCCACGAAAAATACGCAGCCGCCGGGGCATACTGGTGCGGTGGCGTATGGGCTCCCACCAATTACATGGTGCTCAAGGGCTTGGATACGTATGGGAAATACGGGTTGTCCCATGAAATCGGAACGGAGCATTTAAATGCCGTGGTCGAGGTATTCAAAAAACACCACACGGTGTATGAAAACTACGCGCCTGAATGGATCGATCGAGGCGGGCCCTCCAAAGGCACGCCTGCGCGTCCGGATTTTGTCGGCTGGACAGGTCTTGTCCCCATCTCCGTTTTGTTTGAATTTGTGTTTGGAATCAAGCCGGAGGCAGACAAGCGAAAAATCCTTTGGTGTGTCAATCTGCTTGAGAGGCACGGCATAGAGAAATATCCGTTTGGCGTGGAGGGAGAACTCACGCTGGTTTGTCAGGCGAGAAAAGATGCAAACGAAAGGCCTCAAATCACTCTTCGTTCCAATGTCCCCGTCGAGCTTGAGATCGTCTGGGGCAATTCAGAACATAGGCAGTCCATGATCCTGAAAAGCTGACCGCGCTACACCTCTTCCAACTGCGCAAATGCTTTGGTAAAGGACTTTTCCCCATATCCCTCAAACGCCACGGTAATCGTTTCGTCGTCTTCCGACGCGACGGTTCCGATCCCGTACCGCGCATGTCGGACGTGTCTGTCCGGGACAGGAGCCGCGCTCGTTTCCATTGCGGACGGTTCCTCTTTCCCGCTGTCGGATTCCGTGTCACGCCGGACGATCCGGTCCCGCACTTCCCTGCGCAGCGAACGAAAGTCCACCTCCCCGGGTATCGTGCCGGGCGACGCCGGCTCCACTTCCGCGGACCCTTCCCCCTCGTCTGCAGCAATCAGGCGGGCGGGGATCGCGGCGAGATACTCACTTGGTTCGGGCAGTACCCGCATCTCTTCCGGACTCGCACAGTAAGAGATCTCCAGATGGTCCCGGGCGCGGGTGATCCCGACGAAAAACAGCCGTTTCTCCTCTTCCCGTTCTGCCTCATCGGTGCTAGATCCGAGCGGAATCAGGCCTTGGTTTGCCCCGACGATGAACACGTACCGGAACTCCAGACCTTTGCAGGCGTGAAGCGTCATCAGGCGGACCGCGTCCGCATCGGTCGGTGTTTCCTCATCCACCACATCGATTCCGTGCAGCGCAACCGCGTCGAGAAACGCGGAGGTGCCTGCTGCGAGGTCCATCCCTTTCTGCCGGACAAACCGATCCAGCTTGCCCAGCAGCCCCTCCACCCGCCTCCGGTTTTCCTCAAACCGCGTGGAAGTGGGCTGCAGATGCCCGTCGAGACCGAAATAGGCATACACCTCTTCCGCGCCTTCCCGGCCTCGGGCCCAGTCTCGAAACCCACGGATGCGGTCGAACAATATCGATCCGCTCCCGCCCGGGGTTTCTCTCTGTTCTCGATCCGTAGCAAGCAACGTGCGGATTTCGCTGCGTGTGAGGGACGCGCCGTAGGCCGTGTCCATGAGCACCGCTGTCACACTGCCGATGTCCGCGGGGTTGGCAGCGGCGTGCAACAGCCGCACGGTCCACTGGGCAACCGGAAGATCCTTGAGCGTCTTGCGCATCGACACGAGATACGGAATGCCGGCCCGGACAAAGCCGTCCCCCAGCACATCGGCCTGGCGCTGCAGCCGGTACAGCACCGCGATGTCACGGTAGGGCGTCCCTTCTTCCCGGAGAAGGTGAATGGTTTTGGCAAGATACTCTGCTTCATTGAACGGATTGTGGTGACGGCGCAGGCGGATCGCACCGCCGGGTTCGCGGACACCGTCCAGTACGGACGCGTCACCCAGCAGGCTCCGCGCCGCATCCAGAATGGTCCCGGTAGAGCGGTAATTGACCGGTAGCGAGAGCACGGTCGCTTGGGTTTCCTTGGCAAAGTCGCGGAACACGTGGATGTCGCTCCCCCGCCAGGAATAGATGACCTGGTTCGGATCCCCGACCGCGAACAGCCGGGTCTCCTCCGTGCGGAGCGCTTCCACAAAATCCAGCAGTTTTGCGTCGCTGTCCTGAAATTCATCCAGCAGAATCCATCGGGGTGCATACGGGCGTGGCCGTTCCCGGAGCAATACGGTGCAGTGGGCGATCAGGTCGTCAAAGTCCATCCGGTTGGCCGCGCGCTTTTTCTCTTGCAGGAGTTCCCAGAGCCGCCCCATATCGTCCGGCTTTTTCATGTTGCCGTACAAAGAACGACCCACCCGCCACGCCTCGATCCGGTTTTGCAGGCTGTTCGGATAGCGGACATTCAATCCGTGCTCCACGATCAGGCCAGCGGCCATGGTGTGGAGTTCGTCCGGGTCAATCACCGAAAACCCGGGGCGATACCCGATCTTTTCCACCGGCAGGAGTTTCTGGAGCATCCGGAGCGCGACCCCGTGAAAGGTCCCGAACCAGGGCATGTCCGCTTCCGTCAATCCGGTGTCGGCCTCCCGCATGCGTTCCCTGATTTCGCCGGCCGCCTTGTTGGTAAAGGTCAGCACCACCATGTCTCGCAGGGGGACCCCACCTGTCTGATAGAGGTGCAGTATCTTTGCGATCAGTACGGTGGTCTTGCCGCTCCCGACCTGGGCGTTGACCAAACACACAGGAGAGGTGTCCAGCACCGCCGCGCGCTGATGCGGATTGAGCCGCTCCAAGCCGTCACCCATGCCGTTCGCCCCGCCTTCTCACGCCTGCTCTCCGGGAGGCGTCCCCCCGTCGATGTCCCGATACCGTCGCTCGATCCGTGCCCGTCGCGTTTCGGCGCTCTCCTGGTCATCTCCGCCCTCCGGCACGACCTCACAGGTCACTAGAAATCCCCGCGGCACCGACACATGGTGTTCGATCAGATTCCGGAGCATGGCGGCGTTCGCCGGGTCGCTCATCCAGTCCCGCTCGAACGCGCTCCCCACGCGGAGCACCAGCGTCTTTCCCTCCACGCGCGCGGAAGGCACCGCGCGCAAAAAATCGGTCATGTATTCGCCCGTGCGGGAAAGATAATCCGTGAACGCCTCCCACTGACCGGGCAGTTCGGCGAGTCTGTACTGTTTTTCCACATAGATCCGCGGCGCTTCTTCCGGGATCTTGGCGGACAGCGGCGGCGGGAGCTCGTCGAAGAGGTTCTGCAGCCCCCACAACACAATCGCCTTGTCGAGTTTGTAGTCCCCCACACAGGCCGGACACCCGTCCCGGCACCGGCAGGATCCCACCATCCGGATCGCCCGGTGCACGATGTCCGCGGCGTTGTCGTAGGCCTTTTCCGCAAATCCCAGTCCCCCGGTGTAGAGATCGAACACACACACCGCGGTCCGGGGCTCGTTGCCGGTACCGTCCGGGATGTAGGCCATCCCGACGTCTCCCGCGGTAGTCATGGTCGCCATCCCGACCGCGGCGAGCAGCGCATACCCCAGGCCGTAGAAATAGTCTTTCCAGAAACCCCTCGCCATGCCCTCTTTCTGCGGCATGTACTTGCGGAACAGCGTCGACACATCGGTGGGAAGGTCGATCCACAGCCCCTCGGTCTCAAACGTCTTGGACAGCGCGGGAGACAGTTCCTCATACCCGAGGTTCTGGTGGTTGTGGAACTGGATACGCTTGTACCCGACCACGGTGTTGGTCACCCGCACGTCTCCGAAGTGGCGCACGACCCTCCCGATCCCCTCCTTGCGGATTTCCTGGACGGGCTCGACCTCGGTCACCTCGTTGGGCACGGTGTAGTAGTTGAGATCGGTCGGCTTGGCCTCTGCCAGCCGGCCGACCGGGTCGTGCCGTTCGACCTGATACATCTGCCCTTCGTGCATGTAGATCGCGCCCGGATAGGCCTCCCGGCAAGCCTGCAGCTCGTCCATCTCCGTGATCACGGAGTCGTCTGCGGTGTTTTTCATTTTGAAACGGGCATTGTCCATGTTGCGCAGCGAAAAATCACCCGAGGGAAATGCGGTGCCGGTCCAGACATAGCGGCCGTTCTCCGGGCGCAGCTCCCGGGCGCGCACCAGCACCGGTACGATTTCACCGAGGTCCGGGAAGGATGCCACGTCGTCGGGCGACAACGGGAGCTCCGCTGCGGCTGCGCGCACGTGGGCGATCTGGATGAACAGGTTGCCCGGGTCCACAACCGCGTGTTCCACCCCGGTGGAAAACAGCCATTCCGGGTCGATCGCGATGTACTGGTCCTGGGGGAGGTTGTCGAGGATCAGGTAGGTCGACGAGGCCGCCGCGGTGCGGCCGGATCTCCCCGACTGCTGCCAGAAAGAGGCGCGTGTGCCCGGAAACCCGGTCAGCACGGTGCACTCGACGCTCCCGATGTCGATGCCGAGCTCCAGGGCGTTGGTCGACACCAGCCCCTGCAACTGCCCGGACACCATCTTTCGTTCGATTTCCTTGCGCTCCTCCGGCAGATACCCACCCCGGTATCCCGCGATCCGGCCGGCTTCGTCCCGGCCGAGCGCGCCGTCGCTGCGGAGCTTGTCCCGCGCTTCGCGGAGCACGACCTCGACGGCCTTGCGGGACTTGCAGAACGCGATGAAACTCCGGCGCGCGGTCACGAGGTGGGGGATCAGGAGCGCGGCTTCCTCGGTCGGCGGGACGCGGTAGTCCAGATCCACGATCGGCGGCTGCCAGACGTGGTAGGTCTTTTCCGGCGCGGGCGACCCGTCGCGGTCGACCAGCGAAAAAGGACAGCCACACACCGCCTGCGCGAGCTCCACCGGGTTGGCGATCGTGGCGGAACTGCACAGGAACCGGGGCCGGGAACGGTAGTACCGGCTGATCCGGCCCAGCCGGCGCATGAGATTCGCGAGATGAGAGCCGAATGCCCCGCGATAGGTGTGGAGTTCGTCGATCACGACATACTTCAGATTGGAAAAGAGAAAGTTGAACCCGTACTGCGCGTGATGCGCGAGAAACGCGGTGTTGAGCATATCGGGGTTGGTCAGGATGATGTTCGCGTTGTTCCGGATCCGGCTACGCTCATTGACCGGGGTATCGCCGTCGTACACCCCCGCCTGGATCCGGTTTTTCCCGAACCATTCCAGGAGAGGCACCAGATGGCGGTACTGGTCCGCCGCGAGCGCCTTGGTCGGATAGAGGAAGATCGCGCGCGCCCGCGGGTTGTTGAGGATTTCCTGCAGGATGGGGAGCAAAAATCCCAGTGTCTTGCCGCTCGCGGTCGAGGTCGTGATGACCACATTCTCTCCATCGATCGCGCGGTCGAACATCTCGGCCTGGTGCACATACAACCGCCGGATCCCGCCCCGCTCCTCGAGGTACTCGCGCAGTTCGGGGAGCATGCGCACCGGAAAGTCCGCGTACGCCGCCTCGCGGCGGGGGACGGTGCGCTCGTGGACGATGCGGTCTTGATAGGCGGACAAGTCGGACATGCGGCGGGCCTCCAGGGAAGTGGTGCGGGGTGTCAGGCGCTCCGCACTGCGAAATTTGGATGCTTCTTCTAAGAGGTGCAAATCACCAATCTCATACTAAATAATATTACTTTCTTGTAAATTTTACCGTATTATAATTATCTTTATCTATTTTACTTTGTTCATTGTATTGATGAACGTTTTTTTCAGAGTACACTGAAAATAGTCTTCTGAAATTCATGTGGTGACGCCTATATTGAAGAAGGCTACTCACTTGATCATCTGATCATTGATCCTCAGTATTGACGTGTCGTCAGCCGCGTACGCATTCTCTCTATGCCGCACATATGTTGAGTTTCAGTATAGCGGATACACCACACACGCGCATTCCGTGTTCGTTTCCGATCTCCAGGAAGAACGGAGTTGCCCTCACCCACAACATAACGGGGAGGAGAACCACATGCGGTTAACCGGTCTGTTGCATAGCGTCACGCGCGTTTCGATCCCGATCATCGCTTTGTTTTTTGTGCTGACCGGCTCGATCGGAATGTTCCTGAACCTGCTTTTTGAGCAGGAGTACCTTCACAGGATGGGTCGCGGATTCTATACGGATAATGCGGTGTTCTTCATGTTCCCGGATGATGTGGTTCCC
Organism: Clostridiaceae bacterium; assembly: GCA_012522285.1. Taxonomy (GTDB): domain Bacteria; phylum Bacillota; class Clostridia; order Saccharofermentanales; family UBA5734; genus JAAYKS01. Next base: position 7,390 of record JAAYKS010000166.1, read on the forward strand.
GATCCGGCGGATCCGTTCGGATGGGCGGATATCGAGGGACAGACGGACTACCTGATCGTCGGTACGGTCGAAGATATTCGGACCTTGTACTACAAAGGACAGGTGGAGTTGCCGCCGCTCATGTCGGGTCGGTTCCCGGACAGCGGGGAATGCCTGGACGGATCCCGGCTGGTCGTGGCGGGTTCCGCTCGTCTCGGAGAATCAGACGAATCCGGAGGCACAAGGACCATCCACCTCTTGGACTCCACGTATGACGTGATCGGGGTTGCCGGATCGGATCAACCCAGTCAAATCGACGATTTATTTTTCGTTGGACTTGGCTCCGTGCCCGCAGATCGCGCCATCCGCGGCCGGTTCTTCATCAATGCTTCAGATCCGGAAAGCGTCTTTACCGCCCTTGGCGACCAAGCTGTGCAAAACGGCTTGGCGGCCCCCATCCGCCTCGAGCGCCCGACCGAGCCGATCGACATCCTTGCACCCAATCTGACATATGGCCGATTGTACTTGTCGATCCTGACCGGGATTCTGGTGCTGAGCAGCGCCATCCTGATGATCGTATGGATCGGTAAAGAGCGGCGCACCATCGCGATCTACCGATTGGTCGGTTATGGACATGGCCGAATACTGGCTGGCATCCTGTCCCGGTATTCATGGATGGCATTGTCAGGCATCCTGCTGGCTATCCTGGCTCAATGGCTGTTGCATACCTCGGGACTCTACTCCATCCGGACTGGATTTCTGCGCCAGGCGTGCGGCGTAGCGGCTCTCACCTTCCTGTCGGGCATTCTGCTCCTGATCCCTGCACTGGTACGGGTGTTTCGTACCGAAGTCGTGACCGTATTGCGGTAAGGGGGGGCGAAATCCATGCGCATGTATTTTACAGAAATCAAACGAAATTTGGCTCGGCATCCGACCTATTTTCTGTTGATGCTGATGGTTTTTGTCCTGGTTCAATCCATGCTGGTGCTCATGTGGCTGGATGCCCGGTATGCCTATGTCGAGTATCGCCAGATGAAGTCCTCCGCACACGCCAATTCGATCTACCATATACAAATCGACATGAATAACAGCGATGAGCAGTACTACCTCACCAGTGACGAAGCCCTGCGCGCGGCCGTCGGATATCGTGAAAGCCTGGAAACGTTGCCCGGCATGATTCCTTTCGAGGCCCAGCTGACGTCGCTTCGCACCACCGAGGATACGATCCGCATGCCAGGCGGTTTCGTCTTCGGATATGAAGACGGTCAACCCTTGCCAAGCGGAGTCGACCAGTACCGTTCTGGATTGAGTGGTATGAGGGTCACCGCCAACACGCTTGAACTGTTCCATCTGAAACTGCTGTCCGGCCGCTTCCTGTCTGAGGACAGCTATCTGTATGAAGCTGGCAAGCCGGTCGAAGCGGTGTTGGGATATGCCTACCGGGAGTTTTTTCAAGTTGGAGACACGATCCGGATCCAAGCAGCGGAACCGATCGAACTCCTCGTGGTCGGGATCCTAACGGATTCGTGCACCCTGCCGACAGCGTTGTTTGGCCCGGGTTCCATGGATCGGCTCATCCTGATTCCGTCCTATCGGGAAATGATCAGCTGTGTCAGCCATAAAGGGGATACTACGGAGTATATGCGGGAACTCTATATGAATAAAATGAACCCCTATCTCCTGTTGACGGACAACCTCGTGGATCCCTCGAATGTGCTGACCGGTATCATCGCAAGGATGGGCTTTGGGGCTCTCCGGTTGACCCCACTCGTCCGGGCGGGGCTTGAGACGCTTCGAAGCGCTTCCCGGCAGAATCTATCGCTGACATTTGGTCTCATTATCCTGGCTTTCGGAGTATCTTTGTTTGCGGTCGCTACGTTGGTGGGAGTGAAGCTTCGCACGGAACTTCGAGCGTATGCGATTTACGTTTCAACCGGCAGTAAGCTCTCCCGCATCGCGGGTTTTCTGGCTGCGGAGATTGGTATCTTGATCGTACCCTCCGCCTGCATATCCCTGGCGCTTCTCCGACCGGCGTTTCCATATGGGTATCACCTCCCGTTTCTCCTGCCCCGGTTGGCAAGCGTTTGCGGGCTGGTTTTTCTGGCAGGATGGCTGCCCGCCTTTCGCGAGATCACGAAACTGAACGTCGCGTCGTTGATGCA
>JAAYKS010000167.1 GCA_012522285.1 Clostridiaceae bacterium
AAAATACACGCTGCATCCGCAGACGAACAGGTAGGCAGCGGTCAGCAGCAGCACCGCGGCGGTCTCGACTCCCATTAGCGCAAATGAGACCAGTAGCGCTCCAAAGACCGGAATCATCACGCCAAATGCCTTGGATCTGGCACGGTCAGCGATCGCCTTGTTCCGTTCGTCGTTCTTTTCGATTTCGACGCTCCGGGCCAGAGCGGGATTTCGAGCAAGCGTCCTGTTGTTAAACCACTCGCCTGCGCCGTGGCCGAACGCGCCGCACCCCAGGCCGATACAGACATAGGGAAGCACCTGGAGGATCCCTTGTGTTTCGGCGGCGGTCTTGAGCAGCACCAAACCGGCTGATAGGAGACCGACACCTAACAGCACCAGCGCAATCGCTCCGATTTTTGTTTTCATGTGGCTGATTCCTCCTCGTAGATGAAGATGTCTTCGATCCGCATGTTAAAATATCGTGCGATCCGAAACGCAAGAAGGATGGAAGGATTGTAACGTCCGTTTTCCAGCGAGCTCACGGTCTGGCGCGAGACCTCGAGAGCATCTGCCAGTTCCTCCTGGTGGATACAGCGCTCTTTTCGGAGCTCCTCCAACCGATTGTTCATATGGCACCCTCCCTAAAATGGAAAGCAGACTTTACATATAGGGTACTCTCAAATATAAATGATGTCAAGCACGCTTTACGTTGCGTTGAGTCGCTCGAATGAAGGGGGGAGGAGATGAGAAAGACGCTCGTTTGGAGCGTCTTTCTCGAGTACATCGGGAAGGGGAGATGTTACACCAATTCGCTACTGTGCGAAACGGCCGAACTGCCGGAGAAACAATAAATTGCGGATCGCCCAGTAGCCCTGCCACCAACGTTCGCTGATCGCAAACTCCCGGGGGTATTCCTCCCATTTCCAGGTGATGTTCCATACCCCCTCCTGGTTTCTGGACGAGAGGAGAACATCCATCTCCGTCTCCACGATCGCCTCGTTGCCCGGATAGAACGGATTCTTCTTCGAGTCGATGAACTGGGTCGGACGCATCGAATAAAACGGCCATTTGGCGGGATCCCGCTCGATGGACGCGTTGACCAGCGCGCACAGTCGTGTACGTAGCGTGGCAACATCGAACCGATTCTCAAGACCTGCTTTTATCACATCGTTCAGGAATGTGCCGCATGCGCGCACCTCGTGGATATCCAGCGTGCCGTCGGACAGCAGTTTGTCCATCATGCCGTCCGCGACGGAAAGCGCTTTGTGGTAGAGGCCGCCAGCCGCAACATCACAGCGGAGAATATATCCGGTGAGGCCGCCCGTTGTGTGATACCCGTTCTGCCTGTTGGTCTCCTCGCTGTAGGTCCACCAGGGGGCGTGGGGATGGTCACTGTTGGACGGGATCGTGAACAGCCACCCGGTCTCGCCGAAATACGCGCCGCTATCCAGGAATTCCAACGCTTTTTTGACCATCGGGTGGGACGGGTCGTATAGATCCAGTTCCCGGAACACGTCAATCGCCATTTCCGTGACATACGGCGAAGAGGCGGGATTCCAGAGATCGGGCTCCAGCGCGTTGCCGAACCCGCCATCTTCATTTTGGAAGTGCGCCAAGGTTTCGAGAACCGGCTTCGCGTTTCCGTTCTCAAAATGGTACTGCCATCGCGCCAGTTCCAGCGGACGCGCATTCCGGTACATCCAGGTGCGGATTTGCTTATATTCGTCTGGTTCCAGAATCCTCACAGGGTAGACCTCCTTCATGTACAGACGCAATATGCGTCGTCCCAGACCTGTACTTCGATATATCGGTGGGTGAGCGCCACTTCCTCCAAAAAGGAGTCCAGCGTTCCCCGGTAGGCGCGGAGGACGGCAGTAAATGCTTCTTTTGTGTTCAGGGTTAGCGAATCACCCCGATTGTACTGCGCACCGCTGTCGCCCCAAGTGAAACTGACGCATTCTGCCGGGATGCCTTTCAAGGGGATTTTCGTGACTGTTCCGTTGCCAAACCAGTCTGCCAGATACGAACTGCCTTGCAGGACAAAGGAAAGGGGATGATGCTCTTTGGGCTTGCCGCCAAGGGAAACAAATGTGTCATACAGCCACTGGTCTTGCCGAATCCGCAAATCGTAGTAATTTTCAAAATCCGCAAACCGATAGAAAGCCGTCGTATCGGGATTTGCCGCCGCCAACTTGTTCGCGAGCACAAATGCCTCTTCCTTTGGCAAACGGACGATGTTTTGCAGCGGGGTGCAATACGGATGGCAATAATGGACGATGGTGAGCTCTTCTGGATCGATCATTGCGGATCTCCTCGCCTCGGATGCCGCATCATCGGCGGGAAGGGAAGAGTTTCACGAAATGTTCTACCAGGGAGGGATCAAACTGGGTACTCGCACAAGCGGTGATTTCCCGGAGGGCATACGCATGCCCCGGTGCTACGCGATAGGGACGATCGTTGGTCATGGCGTCGTAACTGTCGCATATGGCAAGGATCCTGGACATCAGGGGGATCCTGTCGCCTGCATGTCCGTCGGGATACCCCTTTCCGTCGAACCGCTCATGGTGATGCCGGACGGCCAGGGCGATTTCGGCAAGCTGATCCAACTGTGACAACGCGTTGTACCCGTACACAGGATGCATCTTGATTTGGGCATACTCCTCTTCGGTCAAGCGGCCGGGCTTGTTCAAGACCTCCTTGGGGATGAGGGTTTTCCCGATATCGTGTACCAACGCCGCATAAGACAGCTTCATGGTGAATTCTTCCGACGCGCCCAGCCGTCGTGCCAAACTAACCGCCAGTGAAGCGACATTGGAACAATGCCCTTTGGTATATTCGTCGTGGGTTTCCATCAGTTTCAGAAAAGCCGTGACAATCCCGTTTGTCATATTCCGGTGCAGTTGGCGCATATCCTCCTGGCTCTTCTGTTCAATCAAGCGGAACCGGGTTTTCGAATCCGTAAAGCCGTCGATGTTGTGTAGCCAGCCGTCGACCTGGTGTTTGGCGACGGTGTTGGTTTTGAACCCTTCCGGCGGGATGTAGTAAGGATTCTCATGGATCCGGTTCTGCCAGAGTAGAAGCGGATGCAGTTGGATGATGTTCCGGACCATGTCATCAGAAAACCGGGTGATGTTGTAGCGGCAGAGCGCGGAGACGGGATGCACGCCGAAGATCCGCTCGTTCAATTTCCACTCGTACTCGATGATCAACTCTTCGCCGTCTTCATAATCCAGCACCCAGCTGATTTCGCCTGTCACGGCGAGGCCTGAGTACCCGTCATCGACGGCGGTTTGCGCGAAGGCTGCGATCATATCGATCAATTTGTCCGGGTTGAATTTTCCCTCTTTGGAATAGGTGTCGTTCCGGTCGTAGATCACAAGATCTCCCGAAGGTTCGGAGCGTGCGGACAGCGCTTTGATCTGCTGAAGAACGGCAGAAGTATCCTCATCCCCCGTGATATAGATACATCGCTCATTTTTCGAAAGCGCAGAATGGATGTAGGTCGTGACGTAACGCTCGATTTCTATTTCATCTCTATACAAAGCAACCAGATGGTCACCTGGCCTGATTTCACCTGTTTGAAAGAGCAATTCCTCTGACATTTGTGGATCCTTCCCGACTACAGCCGGACAAAAACCTGATCCTTTTTGCATATTGATAGAATACGGCTATTGTATACGTTATATGGGTTTTGTCA
>JAAYKS010000168.1 GCA_012522285.1 Clostridiaceae bacterium
GCGTGGAGAAAACCGGCCGGACAACTTGACGCGGACCGCAACCTGCGTCACAATTCAGGCATGTACCATAACAGGGGTCTTTCATGCAGGAGGTTTCGGGCTGATGGACCAAGGTGAGAGAATCTATGCGGTGATATGCCCGCCGTACAGGGAGGTTCTGTACAAAAGCATCAGCGGGGGTTTTCTTTTGATTGCGGATGTTCCGCTCACGCCCGTGGCAAAGCGGCTCTTCTCACTGAAGGGGCTGCGCGACGAACGAAAGAAAAAACTCGATCTGTCGCTGAAAGAAGCCTACAATCTGGCTGTCCAGGTCCTCCCGTACCAGAGACTCGGCTATTACTTCGACTAAAAACGGAGAAGGCGGAGACTCTGCCAAATAACACCGGTTTAGCACGTGCGTGCGGCCAGGTGTGTTTTTGCATGTGAAAATGTTAGAAATGAACCGGGCTGACCGTGTCCCGACCGGGTGATTGCCGCGGGAGGAAACTGTTACAATGAAACCATCTCCCGCACAGGGGACTAAAGAGGAAACGACATGCAAGATTTGACCGGTAAAAGGCTCGGCATTGTCCACGCTGCGGTGGCAACCGCCGTGCTTGTCCGTCCCGCCATCGAAGCGTTTGTCCCGGAGATCGAAATCCTGCAGATCGGGGACGACACCATCCGGCAGCGCAATCGGACCGCCCCTCCGGGGGCAGTGCCGCGGGCTGGATTTTTGACATTTATCCAGCATGCGAAAGCGCTGCAGGACGCAGGGTGCCACATGGTTCTGCTGACCTGCCCGATCCTCGCGCAGGCAGTGGAATTGGCCCGGCCCGTCCTCGATATCCCCCTGCTCCAGCTCAGCCGCCCGATGATGGATCTGGCCGTCCGCCGGGGAGGCCGCGTCGGGATGATCGCCACACAGGCGACCGTGGTGCCCCCTTCCGAGCGCTTGTTGCGCGTGGCTGCCGCCGAAGCAGGCCAGGACGTCACGGTGGAAGCGGTGCTGTGTTCCGAGGCGGAGCGGGCGCTGGTTGCCGGCGATACGGGAAAATACATCGACTTGCTGCGCAAAGCGATCGTGCGGCTGGCATCCGATGTGGACAGCATCGTCCTGACCCAGGTGTCGATGTCGTTGCTGGAACACCACCTCGAGGGCATTTCCGTCCCAGTTTATGTCAGTACCCGAACCGGCTTCGAACGTGTGCGTTCGATGCTGGAAGCAATGCCCTGAAAAACACCTTTCGAATCGAATACAACTTTGGAGGCGTCCCATGGAAACCAACCTGCCTGTCCTGCCGATCTCAGTCAATGCCGCAAAATCCCGCGGCCTTTTCCCGCGCACCTGGCAATACATCGGATACGACGAGTGCAACCTGACCCTGACCCCCGACGGGCGGGAGCTGCTCGCCAAGTTCGGAAAACTCGCCCCCGGAGGCCCCGCTGACCGGAAGAATCCGGCCCACTATTATGTGCGTGCTCACCATATGCTGTGCACCGGCAACCTGCAGGCGGTCGCCAAGTGGGGATCCACCAACGCGTATACCGAAGACGAGGCGGGCAACCCGATACACGATTTTTCGGTCATCGACCAGATGCTGGATACCTGGCTCGGATTGGGACTCAAGCCCTTTTTTGAAATTGGATTCATGCCGCGCGATCTCGCCGACC
>JAAYKS010000169.1 GCA_012522285.1 Clostridiaceae bacterium
CCAATGCAAGTGTCCCGATGACCGGTAACACCTGTGCCGTCGAAAGCCATCCCGCAGCCCAGACGACGGCAGAAACCAGCGGCAGCGGCCGGGCAATCCTGCCATCCCACCTCGGAAATCGGACAAAGGGCATCATGTGACGCGTACCACAACCCGAATCCATCTCACCGCCCTCCCCGTTTCTCCATTCTTGCATGGAGTACCGGAGAGTTCCTCTCGAAGCGATCGACAGAAACGGACAACTACACCCTAAATCGAGTCCGGATAAAGAAAGGACGACAGGACAGCCACCAGGGCATCGATCCCTTCGCGCGACTGTGTGGACACCGCCAACGGCTCGACGGAAAAACCATTTTTATGCAGCCAGTTTCTGTGCCCTGTCATCGCACGCATGCGTTCCGCCCTGCTCAATTTGTCAGATTTGTTGAAGATCGGCATAAACGGGATCTTGCGGTCGGCCAGAAACTGCATCATGATCCGGTCGGCTTCGGACGGCTCGTGCCGGATGTCGAGCAACACCAGTGCGAGGTGGATCGGGCGGCCACTTTGAAAGTATTGGTCCGCCAGCCCGGAATAGCGCTGGATTTCCTGCCTGGAAGCTTTCGCGTATCCGTATCCGGGCAAATCCGTCAGAAGCAAGGTATCCGCAATCCCGTAATAGACGACCAACCGCGTCTTTCCGGGGGTTGAACTGACGCGGGATAGGTCTTTCCGGTTGGCCAATGCGTTGACCAGCGAGGATTTCCCGGAGTTGGACCGTCCGGCCAGCACAATCTCGGGCAGGTCCGGTTCCGGACATGCCGAACTGTCGGCAGCGACAGTAATAAAGCGCATTTTGTTGAAATCTATATGCATGGCGTCAAAGCCTCTCCTGTTTCTTATTCGGTCGATATGGCTTATAATTTAGGCACCGTGTCCCCATTTTAGCACAGCTTGTTAGGAGGAACCCGATGTCCGACCATCCAGAATCAGTCGACTTGACTTATGGCCCCGAGGGGGATGAAGGTCGTCGCATGCTGGATCCTGTCGGGCCGATCGGTTTGATCGCACTGCCAGGGTCCGTCGCGTTCACCGATGCGGTGAACCAGCACATCGCGGAGCGCCGTGCCAAGGCGGTACAATCCGTGGCCAGGCACGAGGCAATCCAATCGGGCTATCTGCGCCGGGATTACCGGATCGGAGCCGACACCCGACGATTTTCGACGGGCGAAGGCCGGGCGATCATCAGCCAGACCGTACGGGGACATGATCTCTTCCTTCTGGTAGACGTCATGAACCATTCTTGCTCATATGATATGTTCGGCATCTGCAAGACCATGACGCCGGATGAACATTTCCAGGATCTCAAACGTGTCATTCTCGCCGCCAGCGGCAAAGCCCGCCGGATCAATGTCATCATGCCCTATTTGTACGAAGGTCGTCAGCACAAGCGCAACTCCCGGGAATCACTCGACTGCGCATACATGCTGCGCGAGCTCCAGGCACTGGGCGTCGTGAACCTGATCACCTTCGACGCGCACGATCCGCGGGTCAGCAATGCAATTCCCCTCAGCGGGTTTGAGAACATCCAGGTCGCCTACCAGATGCTGCGTTCCATGGTGCGCTCCGTGCCTGAACTTTGCGACAACGAGCACAGCCTGATGGTGGTCAGCCCGGATGAGGGCGGCATGGCACGCGCCATGTATTTCTCCTCGATGCTGTCGGTTCCGCTGGGTGCCTTTTACAAAAGGCGCGACTATACCCGTGTCATCGACGGGCGCAATCCGATTGTGGCGCATGAATTCCTCGGCAGCGATGTCGAAGGCAGGGATCTGTTGATCGTCGACGACATCCTCTCTTCCGGAGAGTCGTTGTTGTCCATCGCGTACGATCTGCACCAGCGCAAAGCTCGCAACATCTATGTGGCTGCCTCGTTCGCCCTTTTCACGGACGGCGAAGAAGGCATCCGCAAGTTCGACCGCGCCTACGCGGACGGAGTCATTACGAAACTGGTATCCACCAACCTGACTTACCGGCAACCGGAGCTGCTTGCGGCTCCGTGGTATCAGGATGTCGATATGACCGGATTTGTCGCGTTGTTGATCGATACGGTCAATCATGACGCTTCCCTGTCGTCGCTGATCGAACCGACTGGACGGATCCGCGAGATGCTGGACCAGCTGACAGGCTGACCTTTTTGCGATGCCTGACGATTTGATGGGAGTGTGTATGACAGCGATATCCGGTAGCGACCAAAACTATTTTACTTATGACCAGTACGGTGCCAACCCCATGCAGCCTGTCGGGCCGATTGGGATTGTCCCGCTCAAAGGTAGCGCGGATTTCGCCGATCTTGTAAATAACCAGCTCGCAATCCGACGTCGTGAATATGTGGACTGCGCCCCCGAACTGGTCCGGGAGCACCCCGGTTTTTTGCGCGACGATTACCGGATTTCGGTGGATACCATCCGCTTTTCATCCGGCGAAGGCAAAGCTTCGTTTGTACAGACCGTCCGTGGCCACGACTTGTTCATCCTCGTCGACGTGATGAACTATTCCTGCACGTTCCGGATGTTCGGCCACGACGTCAATATGGGGCCGGACGATCACTACCAGGATCTCAAGCGCGTCATTCTCGCCGCCAGCGGAAAAGCACGCCGCATCAACATCATCATGCCCTTTCTATACGAGAGCAGACAGGATCTGCGCAGCACGCGCGAATCTCTGGACTGCTCGGCGATGCTCAACGAACTCGCGTCCCTGGGGGTGCACAACATCATCACGTTTGACGCGCACGATTCCCGGGTCTCAAACGCCATCCCGTTGAGCGGGTTTGAAGATATGAAACCCACTTACCAGATTCTCAAGGCCATGCTCAACCATATCAATGATCTCGGCATCTTCGACCACCGCCTCGCTGTCGTCAGCCCGGATGAATCCGGCATCAGCAGAGCCATGTATTATGCCTCGATGCTGGGGGTTCCGCTCGGCACGTTCTATCGCAAAATGGATTATGACGGGAAAACCGAAGGCAGCATCCCGGTGATCTCGTACGAGTATCTCGGAGAATCCGTAGAAGGCAAAAACATCATCCTGGTCGACGACATGATCGTGACCGGCGACAGCATTCTGGACGTGGCCTGTGAATTGCGCAGCCGCAAGGCGGGTCACATCTATATCGTGTCCACATATGGCCTTTTCACGGAAGGGCTCGATCGTTTTGCCCGCGCCTATGAACAAGGCGTTATTGACCTGGTGTTTGCCACCAACCTGATCTATCGCCGTCCGGAACTGCTGGCCGCCCCCTGGTTTGTCGATGTCGACATGTCCAAATATGTTTCCCTGATTGTCGATGCATTGAACCACGACGCCTCGCTTTCCCGCCTTATGGACCCGACTGAAAAAATCAGGTTGCTGCTGGAGCGCGAACAAAATCTGGGGACCTACTTCAACGATTCTTCCGGAGAGGGGGGTCGAAGTAGCATCTGACACACTTCTTTTCCCTTCCCCTTGCCCCGTTCTAGTAAGCTCATTCGATTCCCGCAACAGGAGAGATAGATATGCTCGATTTGATTCAAAAACTGTTCAGCGGTGTCATGTTCTTCGGGACGAAGGACGGACTCCTGTGCCTGGGTATGTATGCCATCGGCGCAGTGCTGATCTATCTGGCAATCGCCAAAGACTATGAGCCCAACCTATTGTTGCCCATCGGATTCGGCGCCATCCTGGCCAATCTTCCTCCCGCGTTTTACAATGCGGTCGGAGAAGGATTCCCAGGCGTGATCGGAACGCCTGAAGAACCCGGGTTCTTGCAGGTCCTGTTCGATGCCGGGATCGCCTCCGAACTGTTCCCGATCCTGATCTTCATCGCGGTCGGCGCCATGATCGACTTCGGCCCTTTGCTGAAAAACCCCTACATGATCTTTTTTGGCGCGGCCGCCCAGTTCGGTATCTTCGCCACCTTCCTGATCGCGCTGGCCGTCACCCCTCTGGCCGGGATTACCGATCCGGATCTCCGAGTCAAACTCTCCGCTGCCATCGGTATCATCGGAGCCGCGGACGGACCAACGACCATTTATGTCGCCAACCTGTTTAAGCTGGGCAAGTATATCGCGCCGATCACAGTCGCCGCCTACTCGTACATGGCCATGGTGCCGATCATCCAACCCCCGGTCATCCGTTTGCTGACCTCGCGTAAAGAGCGCTTGATCCGCATGGAATATCAAGAGAACAGCGTTTCCAAAACTGCCAAAATCATTTTCCCGATCGCCATCACGATTATCGCCGGCATCCTGGTGCCCATGAGTGCAGCACTGGTCGGCTCTCTCATGTTCGGCAATCTGATCCGGGAATGCGGCGTGCTCGACAAGCTTTCCAAAGCTGCGCAAAACGAGCTGTCCAGCCTGGTGACCATCCTGCTGGGTATTACCATCGGATCCACCATGAGAGCCGCGGACTTTTTGGCACTCGAAACCCTCCTGATCTTGCTGTTGGGCCTCGGAGCGTTTGTTTTTGACACCGCGGGAGGCGTGCTGTTCGCAAAATTGTTCAACGTGTTCTTGAAAAAGAAAATCAACCCGATGATCGGAGCCGCCGGCATCTCCGCGTTCCCGATGTCGGCGCGGGTGATCCAAAAAATGGCCAAAGACGAAGATCCGACCAACTTTGTGTTGATGCAGTCGATCAGCGCCAACGTGGCCGGACAGCTGGGATCTATCGTTGCAGGCGGAATCATCATCGCGCTGGTCGCAATGTTCTTTACGGTATAGCGGCTGCGGTCGCATTGCGAAAGGAGTTGGTATAAATGCTGGAATGGATAGAAACCGCAGGCATCATGGCAAAAGGTGGATTTATCGCGGTTGCGGGTCTGCTCCTGGTTTTTGCGGTCTTGGTCCTTTTCTTCCTCTCCATCAAGTTGCTGGGGAGAATTGGAAAGAACGGGGAAGATCCCACGGACTAGCACTCTCTCTAGTCCGCTCTTCGACAAAGACAATGGCCGCAACGGAATCTCCGCTTGCGGCCATTTTACTTATCCATAGGGAGCATCTATCGAGTGAATCAGGGATGGATGCACGGATGTAGCCCAAGCCGCACTGGCCCGGATTGACCTTTCTCAACCCGCTTTCTCGGGGCGGGTCCACACAAGAAAGCGAATCCAGAGCAGGACTCCAACGATCGCCGCCTCGATGCCGAGTACGGTGAAAAAAAGGTCGTAACGGAATGAAACCGCATAGAGATCAATAGCAACCAACAACGCCAGACCCAGAATTGCCGTCACCACTCGTCCAAAAAAAGTCATCGTCAGAAGCTGCCAAAGCGAGCGAAAAGTCCCGGGCTTTTTACCGGACTTCTTTCGAGTGCTCCCCGAACGGCTGCTCCCGGCAGATTTTCTACCGCCTGTGGCGGAAGATGTTTTGGTTGTCGTGGCTCGCCTCATATCGCTCCGATCCATCCGTTGTCTATAGTTGAAACCATTATATCCATTTGATGCGCAAATAAAAACCGTGCCCTCCCCTTTTCAGAGGAGAGCACGGTCTCTTTGCGGTACTTAGGTGTTTGATGACTTACCACCAAATCCCAGTAGAGCATTCGGTCACGTGAGATTACTCCGTGCGCTGCGGGAACGGGGTGTAGGTTTTGGGCAGTGTGCCAACAAAGTTGGCGTCGTGGTTGTCCTGCATCACTTTGAGGTACTCGTCGAGGCCGAGGCCCTTGACCTGCGCGACATACGCATCCCACGTTGCATCATCATTCACATCGGTGTTGCCGAAGATGAAGTCAGTGATAGCGGAACGGCAGTAGTCGTCGATGTTGGTCTTCCACTCGTTTGCTTTGGTCGCGGTCTCCTGATCAAAGAAGAAGTTCGGGACCGAGCAAGGAATGACATACTTCTCGTACTCGCGGGCAGCCAAGTACAGGGACAGTTCCAGGTCATGGATCGGGTTGCCGTCTTTGTCCGTCGCAGGCTGCGGTTCGGAAGTCATGGAACCATAACGGCCCCACATCGACGGGCTGGAGGTGAACCAGTGAGAATAGGTCGGAACGTTCCACTGGTTTGTGATGTCTTTGTACTTCGCAGGACCGCCGTCAACGGCCAAGACGCCGGCAGCGGGTTCTTCCCAGTCAACGCCCAGTTCGCCATAACGGCCACGGAACGCGACTTCCTGGTCATACATGGTGTCCATCCAAGCCATCGCCAGATCCGCTTTCTCGGTGGAAGCAGGAATGGTGGCTCGGCCGGGGTTGACACCGGTGGCGTAGTGGTCATAGAAAGAGTTACGGAGGCCATCGGGGCCAGCGATCGGAGGAACGATCGAGTACGCATTGCGGATGCGGTGGTCGGTTGCGGCATTGTGCATGCCACCCCAAGAACCGGACGCAACGGTGTTGCCGTCTTCAAGAGCAACCAGCGTCTTGAGGGCGTTCTCATCGTTGGACGGATAGTTCTCGTCCATCAGACCGGCTTCCATCAGGCCGTTCAGGTATTTGAGGCCATTGCGATAGCCTTCTTCGATCATGGCGCAGCCGATTTTTTCATCCTTCTGATAATAGCCGTCCTGATTGGTCAGGGTGAAGGCGTTCATCAGGAAGCAGGTCGGACGGGCATACCAGACAGAGGTATTCTCTGCGCCGGACCAGCCGACTTCGTCTTTCTGGCCGTTGCCGTTGACGTCGGTATCCAGACACCACTGCATGTAGTCTTGGAGCTCTTGCGTGGTTTCGGGCATTCCTTTGCCGGTGGCGGCTTCGTACTTGTTCAGGAATTCGGTGTGGATCCAGTAACGCATCGCATAGGAGTTCGGGAAGATTCCTACCAGACCGCCGGCAGGCAACGCGTAGATGTTGCCGTCAGGTGCAGTGATTTGTTCGTAGGATCCTTCATACGCGTCGAGACATTCTTTCATGCCGTATCCATACTGCTCGATCATGTCATTGAGGGCAAGCAGCACGCCTTGGCCGCCGTAGGTAACCAGCATCGCGCGATCCATCAGGATCAGGATCAGGTCACCCAGGTCGCCGCCGGTCGACAGCTCGATGTTGAGCTTGGTCGTGGCGTCGGCTTCGGGGTACAGAATGTGCTCAACCGCGACATTGGTGCGGTCCTGCAGCCAGGTGGTGAACTTGTTCTCGCCATACGCATAAGAAAGGACATGGGGGCTCTGGGAAATGACAACCCGGAGCGTATCCAGTTCTTTTGCTACGGGAAGCTGTCCCGGAGGATTGAGGTTGCCCTCGGTGCCTGCAGTGGTGGTCTCATTCGATTTTGTAGTCGTTTGCTGAGGAGTGGTGACCGGTGTGGTGGTTTCCTCTGGTTTGTCGCAACCGGCAACCAGGCCAATCAACAGACTGATGACCAACAGCAGTGCGAGTCTTCCTATGGTTCTCTTCATTCCATGATCTCCTTTCGAAAATTGGGCCGTTTGGAATTGACTTCACTCTTCTTCAGTCTCTTACCAATCTCCTTTCGTCCCGTATTTGTGGTCCGTCATGAATCATTGATGATTTCCGGACTCGTCTGATGAGATATTACCCTCAAGAAATGGGGCTGTCAATCATCCTACCCTAATAATCGGCTACTTTTTCCCGTGTTGTTTGTGCATTATGCACACCGTATTGGCGTGTTTCTTGACAATATAGAAAAACTTTGACGTTCCAAGCATTTTATTTTGTACTCGCCCAACGCCCTCTCGTTGATGAAAAGCCACGCGGATAACTCCATACAACAAAAAACCGCCCCGATCCGTTTGACCGGATCGGGGCGGCTGGTGGACACTTTCAACGCGTCCGCTGACTAGAGTGAAACTTTACTTACTCCGTGCGCTGTCGTAAGTTGCCTTACTCCGTACGCTGCGGGAACGGGGTGTAGGTTTCGGGCAGGGTGCCCTTCCAGTTGGCGTCATAGTTGTCCTGCATCACTTCGAGGTACTCGTCGAGGCCAAGGCCTTTGGCCTGTGCAACGTACGCATCCCACGCTGCATCATCGTTCACATCGGTGTTGCCGAAGATGAAGTCAGTGATGGCGGAACGGCAGTAGTCGTCGATGTTGGTCTTCCACTCGTTTGCTTTGGTCGCGGTCTCCTGGTCAAAGAAGAAGTTCGGGACCGAGCAAGGAACAACATAGTTCTCGTACTCGCGGGCAGCCAAGTACAGCGAGAGTTCCAGGTCATGGATCTCATTGCCGTCTTTGTCTGTCGCAGGCTGCGGCTCGGAAGTCATGGAACCATAACGGCCCCACATCGACGGGCTGGAGGTGAACCAGTGAGAATAGGTCGGAACGTTCCACTGATTGCCGATGTCTTTGTACATCGCAGGTCCGTTGTCGACGGCTTTGGTGCCGGCGGCAGGGACTTCCCAGTCAACGCCCAGTTCGCCGTAACGGCCGCGGAACGCGACTTCCTGGTCATACATGGTGTCCATCCAGGCCATGACGACATCCGCTTTTTCGGTGCCAGCCGGAATGGTCGCTTTGCCGGGGGTTACGCCGGATGCGTAATGGTCATAGAAGGAATTCTGTAAACCGTCGGGGCCTTTAAGCGGTGCGACGATTTGGTAGGAGTTGCGGATTTTGTGGTCGGTTGCGGCATTGTGCATGCCGCCCCAGGAACCGGACGCAACGGTTTTGCCATCTTCAAGAGCAACCAGCGTCTTGAGGGCGTTCTCGTCGTTGGACGGATAGTTCTCGTCCATCAGGCCTTCTTCCATCATCTTGTTCAGGTACTTGAGGCCGTTGCGATAGCCTTCTTCGACCATGGCACAATGGATGACGTCGTCTTTCTGATAGTAGCCGTCCTGATTGGTCAGGGTGAAGGCGTTCATCAGGAAGCAGGTCGGACGGGCATACCAGACAGAGGTATTCTCTGCGCCGGACCAGCCGACTTCGTCAGCCTCGCCGTTGCCGTTCGGGTCATTATCGACACACCACTTGATGTAATCATAGTACTCGTCGGTGGTCGTGGGCATCCCTTTACCGGTGGCTTCTTCGTACTTGTTGAGGAAGTCGGTGAGGACCCAGTGACGCATCGCAAAGGAGTTCGGGAAGATGCCGACCAGGTTGCCCTGGGGCAGTGCGTAGATGTTGCCGTCGGGTGCGGTGATGGCTTCAACAGAACCGTCAAACGCGTCCAGGCATTCTTTCATCCCGTATCCATACTGTTCGATCAAGTCGTTGAGGGGCATCAGCACGCCCTGGCCGCCGTAGGTGACCAGCATCGCGCGATCCATCAGGATCATGATCAGATCGCCCAGGTCGCCGCCGGTCGACAGCTCGATGTTGAGCTTGGTCGTGGCGTCGGCTTCGGGGTACAGAATGTGCTCAACCGCGACATTGGTGCGGTCCTGCAGCCAGGTGGTCAGTTTGTTCTCGCCATACTTATAAGAAAGTATATGCGGGCTCTGGGAAATGACGACACGGATCGTTTCCAGTTCTTTGGCGACCGGAAGCTGTCCAGGAGGGTTGAGATTGCTCTCTCCACCGACCGTCGTCTGGCCGGCGGGTGTGGTTGTGCCGGTCTTGGTTGTGCCAGTCGTCGGCGTGGTGGGATCTGTTTTGTCGCATCCTGCAACGAGGCCGATCAGCAGACTGACGACCAGTAGCAAGGCGAGTCTTCCAATGGTTCTCTTCATTCCTTGTTCTCCTTCCATGTTGGGGCAAAATGGTTGGGTCTAAAGGCTGTGGTCACGATCACGCTCCTTTCCATCCTCATCAAATGGGCAACCGTACATCGAAATTGCAAAAAAAGAGGCTCGCAGGAAATACATAAAGATTGAACTTCTAAACCGACTTCATTTAAGCAATCTTCACAGCTAAATGTCAATATCAGACGATGTATTTGTACAATTTGCACAAACATCGTCTGATATCCTCACGCACCTATGGGTCTTTCGTGGTTTTGCGCAAAATAAAACCGGGTA
>JAAYKS010000170.1 GCA_012522285.1 Clostridiaceae bacterium
AGAGGACAGACATGATGACGGATGTTACAAAAACCCGTAAAACGGTTTTTCAGGGGTTTGTGCTGATGCTGGCGCTCCTGTTCGCAACCGGGTGCGGCAAAGCCGCGCCACAGGAAACGACCGGAGAATCGCGGGCACAAAGCACAACCCTTACAGTCTCCACCACCACCGCCTCCACCACCCGACAGCCGACTGCGACGCCCATGCCGACGAGGGTTCCGGTCAACATGAATCCGCTCACCGGGCAGTATTCGATGGATCCGGAAAACGCAGGCAAACGGCCGGTCGCGATCATGTTCAGCAACATTCAGGTGGCCCTGCCGCAGCTGGGAATCGGCAGCGCGGACCTGTACTACGAGATGGTGGTCGAAAGCGGATACACCCGCCTCATGGCATTGTTCGCAGACGCGAACACCATCCCGGAGGTCCTGAGCATCCGGAGCACGCGTGACAGTTTTGTCGACGTCGCCATGGGACACGACGCCGTCCTCGTCCATTTCGGCGCTTCGGTGCTGTGCTGGGACTACATGGCCAGAGAGGGCATCCAGACACTGGATCTGCAGTTTTACGCGGCCGGCTGCTGGCGGGATCCCCAAGTCGCCGCCGAACGGGGGGCGGAGCACAGTGTCAAAACCAATGCCGAGCTGGTGACCGCCGCGATTCCCGGAAAAGGGTTGCGCGGCACACTGTCGGAAGACGCCCAGCTCCCCTTCACCTTCCGTCACCCCGAATCGTTCGTCCCGGCGGACGGGGCGGACTGCGAGTCCTTCTCCGTTCCGTTCACCGCCTGGTCGACCAGCCCGACCGCGGGATTCGATTATGACGATACGACCCGCACGTATGCCAAATCGCAGTACGGCGGACTCCACATCGACGGGACGACCGGTGAGCCGATCCGGGTCACAAACGTCCTGGTGCTGTTTACCACCATATATCCGCTCGATCCCTATGGACATGTGGCGGCGCGCCTGACGGAAGGCGGAGAAGGGTATTACCTTTCCGGCGGCAAACTCCAGGAAATTCGCTGGGACAAGGGCGGGATCTACGACCCGCTGGTCTACACCACGCTGGACGGCGAAACGCTGACGCTCAACGCCGGCAAGACGTACGTATGCATCCTGACGTCGGAGATGCAGGGAAACGTCCAATATAAGTAGTACGTACAATCGGAAGATTGTTCTGGTTTAGTCGTCCCGTCTGGACGTTTTGATGCGCTGTGCGATCACGCGGTCGGATTCCCGTTTGGCTTCCGCGTCCCGCTTGTCGTAATTTTTCTTGCCCTTGGCCAGCGCGATTTCGACTTTGACCCGGCCGTTGAGAAAATACAGGCGGGTCGGAACCAGGGTCAGCCCGTCCTGCTTGACCCGTCCGTACAGCCGGGCGATCTCCCGCTTGTGTGCCAGCAGTCGCCGGGTGCGCAACGGGTCTTTGTTGAACCGATTGCCTTGTTCATATGGGCTGATATGCATCCCGTGCAGCCAGAGCTCCCCGTTGTCGACTGCCGCATAGCTGTCGCCGAGGTTCACGTGTCCGTTCCGGATGGACTTGACTTCGGTACCGGCCAGTTCTATGCCGGTTTCAAGCCGCTCGAGAATAAAATACTCGTGAAAGGCCTTGCGGTTGTCGGTGATGATTTTAATGCCTTTGGCTGATGCCGCCATAACAAATCGCTCTCCTGTCAGTCTATGGACGCGGCGGATACCGCGTCGAGGTCCGGTCCGTCCCGTTGTCCGGCCAGATAGGCATGGGTTCCGGCCGCCGCGATCATGGCGGCGTTGTCCGTGCAGAGAATCGCGGGAGGCCAGTACACGGGTATGGAAACCGCCCGGGCGCGGGTTTCCATAGCCTGCCGCAAAGCCTTGTTTGCACTGACGCCGCCCGCCAGCGCGATCGCCGGGAGGGACAACCGGACCGCGGCTTCCACCGCGTGCTCCGCCAGCGTATCCACCACCGCATGCTGGAAGCTTGCCGCAAAATCGGATCGCGTCTTCCCTTCCAAGGCAGGCGCGCCCGTTTGGGCGGCATGGTGGAGGTGGTTGATCGCCGCGGTTTTGAGACCGCTAAACGAAAAGTCCAGGCTTCCCTCCGGGAACCGGGTGCGCGGAAACCGCCACGCGGCCGGATCCCCTCCCGCGGCGGCTTTTTCGATGTTGGGTCCGCCCGGGTATCCGAGGCCCAGAGCGCGCGCCACTTTGTCAAATGCCTCTCCCGCCGCGTCATCCCGCGTGCGGGCGACCAAGGCAAAATCCGCCAGTCCACGGACATGGACCAGATGGCTGTGTCCGCCGGAGGCCACCAGACACAGGAACGGGGGTTCCAGGCCGGGATGCGCAAGATAGTTCGCAGCGATGTGGCCGGCGATGTGATGGACACCCACCAGCGGGAGACCCGTAACCGCCGCCAGCCCTTTGGCCGCGCTGATGCCGACCAGCAGCGCTCCGACCAGTCCGGGACCGCGTGTGACCGCGATCAGGTCCAGATCACTCAGTCGTACGTCGGCATCGTCCAGTGCTTTCCCGACGACCGGCAGAATTGCCTCGACATGCTTTCTGGACGCGACTTCCGGCACGACGCCGCCAAACTTGCCGTGAAGCTCGGCCTGCGACGCGATGACGTTGGACAGGATGGTTTTTCCGTCCAGCACGACCGCGGCAGCTGTTTCGTCACAGGAGGTTTCGATCCCAAGTGTCAGCATGCTCAGAGAACCAGGTGCCATATCGCTTTGTCCAGGACGAGGAACGTCCCCAGACAAGCGACATAAATCGCACAGACGACCATGCCTTTGCGCGTGAGTTTTTTAAGCATGAACCGCATGCAGAGAAATCCGGAGACCGCGGCCATTGCCACGCCCGCGCCGGTCACGCCCCAGTTGGTTCCCTCCCATCCTCCTCCGTCGCGAAACAGCGAAGCCATATCGAGTGCAAATCCACCCAGAATCGCGGGAATGGACAGCAGAAACGAGAACCGGATGGCGGCTTCCCGCTCAATGCCGCGGGATAGAGCGGCGGTGATGGTGCTACCCGACCGGGACACACCCGGGAGGATGGCAACCGCCTGCGCGATGCCTGTCACCAGAGCGTCCAGCCTCCCGATTTGCGGAAACAGCCGGTTTCCCGCCCGGAAAAAAAGGTTAACCAGCAGCACCACGGCCGTGATGAAAAACGAAGGTCCCAAAAAGGCGCCGCCAAAGGCTTCTTCGATGAAGTCCCCGAACAGCAGTGCCGCAACGACCGCCGGAATCGTACCGACGATCAAAAGTCCTGTCAGCTTGGAGAACGGCCGACGAAGCAACGCGAGGAGCTCTTTGCGCATGACGACAAAAACCGCCAGCAGCGTGCCCATATGGAGTATGGTCGTGTACGACATGACCTGGTCCTCCTCCAGTCCCAAAATCAGACTGGATAAGGTCAGGTGACCGGAGCTGCTGACCGGCAAAAACTCTGTGATGCCCTGGATCAGCCCCATCAACAACGACTCCAATATGCCCATAGTGCCCTTCCTCCTCTGCCGAAAGCCAATTCATTCTATCACAAATGGGGTAATATAATGGATACGCCCCGTCGTGGGCAAAGGCAGGTGTGAGATGACGTCAAGATCGGTCAGACAGGTGGCACGGGCCCCCAAAACCACCCCCAGATATGTGCGGATTCTGGCCGCGCTGCTCACGGTGATCGCGTTGGCCGTGGTCGCGGTGGCCGCGTCCTCTCTGCTCGCCGCCCGGAAGCTGATGGGAGCCCCCAAAAAGGCACTGGGCAGTTATTCCAGCACCATCATGCCTCCCTTCTCGCTCGCGGGGTTTCGCTCGCTGGACGGGCAGACGCAACTCGTGGGCTGGCTGTTCCAGCCCGAGTCCGAGTCGCACGGCACGGTGGTGATGGTGCATGCGGCAGGCGCCAACCGGCTGCAATTCGATGCCGACACCCTGATGCTTTACGACTTCTTTATCAAACGCGGATACGGGGTATTGTCCTTTGATCTGAGCCACGCGGGTGAATCCGACGGGGAGTTCACCACGTACGGATACAACGAGTGGGAAGACGTCATCGCCGCCCTGGATTATGCCTGGCGGAACTCGGTCAGTGACCATTTGCTGTTGTTTGGATGGGGAACCGGGTGTGCGGCCAGCCTGCTCGCGGTCAACCACATTCCCGTCCCCGGCGTAGATCGGCAGACCATTCTCCCGGGAGACGACTCGGAGCGGGCACGCATGCTGCGCGAACTCCCCTTTGACCGGGACGACATCAAGGCCGTTATGCTGGATGGGGTGGCGGCGTCCCCCGACGCCTATATCAGGGCCGGTTTGACCGACAGTGCCATCGATCGGATCCTCATGCGCAAAACCGTTCCGGTGGCGGTCCGGCTCTCCTCGAGATCCGAGGGAAAGACCAGCCTGATCCCCATATTGTCACAAGTGCAGTGGCCGGTATATCTCGTGGGGACCGAAGGCCCGGATGCCACATCGGGGCCGGGCGTCGAGGTGCTCCTGGAAGAGCGGATGCGGCTCCACCCCGACAGCACCATGCACTTCCCCGCGGAGGGATCCGGGTTTCTGGAATCCTTTCCAGACGACCCCGACACCTATCTCGCGCGGCTGTCGGATTTCTTTCGCCGATTCCTCGATCCCGAAGCTTCCTGACGGATCAGCGGACGCCTGAATGCCCGAATCCGCCTCCCCGATCATTTCCGACTTCCCTGACGGAGCCGGTCTCTTCCCAGCGGATGGTTTCGACCTTCGCCAGCACCATCTGTGCGATCCGGTCGCCGACGCGGACGCGGTAAGCGCCGGGCTGGTTCCCTTTGGTGTCCAACGTCCACGGTTCACCGGGTTCGTCCGAACCGGACGAGCCGCTGTTCGACAGGAGCACACACACCTCGTCCCGGAACCCGGAGTCGATCGTCCCCGGGCTGTTGGGCACTCGGAGCGGCGTATGCAGCGACAACCCGCTCCTGGGCCGGATCTGGATTTCGTATCCGACCGGAATCGCCAGCCGCAGACCGGTCGGAACCGCGACGGTCTGTCCGGGCTCGATGACGCAGGTCTCGGCAGCCCGCAGGTCCATGCCCGCGTCCCCCGGATGTGCATAAAAGGGCAAAGAGGCCTCCGCCCGACAACGTTCGATGTGGATGGCCACGTCTGAAAGTTCTGTCATTGTAATGTCGTCCTCACATTCTATTGTAATGTATCTTTCTCATTTTTAATTTGTTTTCGGAGTTCCTGTAAATCTGCATCCCGCGTCTTCCCCGCCATCGCGCTCTCCAGAACCCGTCGCAACCGGCCGATCCACTCCCTGCGCTGCTCCTGTGGTTCGTCGAAAAAGGAGAACCGCCAGGCGGTGGATCCCAGGGCCGGGGTGCCGCCGGACAGACAACGGCGTATGAGTTGCTCCAGCAGATCGAAGCGTTCGATCGGAGCGGAAGATAAAATGTCCGCGGTACAGGACCCGGGGTGGCAGACCACGGGAAACTGCCGACCTCTGTCGTCCCGCAGGGCGAACGACGCACCGCGGCAGATCCCGTTTGCAGGATCCTGACAGGCGTTGCCAGCAACCGGACAAACCTGGGTAAACATCGCTCCCACCCGTCCGTAAAGGGTGATTTCCGCGCGGGATTGTGCGGAAGCGGCTTCCAGAACTGACAGAACGTCTTCCCCGCCGGTTTCGTGGGACACGCAGATCCGTTCCAGTCCCTTGTCCGCATGACAGGCGAACGAGCGGGCGTTAAGCACATTCCCGCCGGGCTCCAGCGAACGGACAAATATGGCCGGAAGGGCATGCACATCGACCGAGTGGGAGGAGATCCCCGCCAATCCTTCGGCCCGCAAACCGTCCAACTCCGTCAACAGGGTTTCCATCTCCGGACCGCAAGGCGCGCCAGGCGGCAAGACGGCAAAAATTCGTGCCGACGGTTCGGCTTCTTTGAGCAGTCGGAGACGCGCCGCTCCCCTCCCCGGTTCCCCGCCGTCCGTGAGATCGCGTGCAGGCAACCGGTATACGTCGGCACCGCAAGCCGGACGGTCGTCCGCAGGCCAAGCCCAAAAATGCGCCACAATCGGGAGAGAGGGCCTGCCTTCCGGAGGATCTAGCATATCCCGAGGATCTAGCACGCCGTCCGGGTCTTTCACGAACCACGGCGCGTGCCCGACCGGCACATCTTCCCGATGTCCGGATGCGCCAATCCGGATCGACAGGGTTTCGAGTGCTTCCCGCCGCATCGCGTTGACCGAAGCCACGCCCAGGGACGGAACCGGCTCGTCGACTGCAACCCGCACCACCCGGAAGGGTGTGCCGCCGGTTTTGGACAGCTGTGCGATCACCCGCTGCGCAGGTAAGGGTGCCAAAAGGCCAGTCTCCCTTTCGGCTTCCGCGACGATCTCCCGGCCGTCCACGGATTGCGCGGACACGACAAGCCGCGCGATACCGGAACCGGCGGTCTCCAAATGCAATTGCACGTCCGTTT
The DNA here is from genome assembly GCA_012522285.1 of Clostridiaceae bacterium. Taxonomy (GTDB): domain Bacteria; phylum Bacillota; class Clostridia; order Saccharofermentanales; family UBA5734; genus JAAYKS01. The sequence goes on from JAAYKS010000170.1 coordinate 6,457, forward strand.
TTCTCACATCCGCGGCATCGGAAACACGTTCCTGCGCGGTATCGGTCATGCGGTACACCTGGTCCCCGACGCGCAGGGATCGCAGCACGTCCGGGTGGAAACCCTTGACGGACAGCAGTCCGGACACAAGCCGGTCGATCTGTCCGACAGGGGCACTGGCCACTTCACGGGCCTCCCTGCGTATGGCCAGCACATCTCCCCTCCCGGGCTGTTCGCCACGGGTTTCGCCTATATCGATGTCCAGTCGTCCCCTGGAGGGATCCACGGCGGACACCTCACCCAGCGGCACCCCGTGACTGCCCGGCCAGGCACCCGCGTGCATCGCCGGACTTCGGCGATCCGCCCAGTACGC
>JAAYKS010000171.1 GCA_012522285.1 Clostridiaceae bacterium
GCGCGTGCCACCACGTCGCCGAACCGGCGGACATCCCATGTCGTATCTCCCTGGTACGGCACCGGTGGCCGCAGCAGACCCACTCCGATCTCCAGGTCGTCCAACTCCTCCCTTGTCTCCGGAGGGAACCGGGGATCCCGGCTGCAGGCCGACACCGCATTGGTAGCCAGTTCTTCCGCCAGCGTATTCCGGACCGGCTCGATCGTTCCGATGCAGCCCCGCAGCAGTCCTTGCAGGTGCAAAGAGACAAACGCCCCCGAGGAGGGTCCGATCATCTCCTTCTCAAATGCCGGATCGACGATACAGGTTTCCCGATAGGACGCCCAGGTCATCCTCTTGCGGCTACCAACCCACAACCGGACCGCGGCCGTGGCATATAGCACATAGGGATCGCGTATGCTTTTATCCGTCTCCATCGTCCGCTCCTTTGCAACCGGCCGCAAAAGCGGTCAGATAGCCGACGCCGTAAGGCCCCTCATGTGAGTAGATCTCCACATCGGCCTGTCCGACGCCCTCCGCGTCGCACCCCAGATACCCGGCCAGTACCGCAATCGGCCGCAACCCGCACTGGGCTGCATTCTCTACCATGCCCGCGTCGAGACTTGTCAGTGAGCCGAGGTGCCCCGACCGGAGGATCTGCTCGATCTTCCGGTCAAACACCGGCCCGTCCGGATGGAACCCATACGGCCCGTCGTCCCGCAGCACATGGGACAGATCCGCACTCGCGAGCAACAGCGGTTTTTCTTTCATCTCCTCCACTGCGGTACGCAAAGCGGCACCGGCACGCAGATGCGCCTCGACCGACAGAAATCCGGTGGAAATCCGCACGATCCGAAAATCCGCCCAGGCCGTACGGATGAAATAGAGCGGAACCAGACAGCCATGGTCGAGAGGTGCCTTGCGGACCGCCTCGGGAACGACCGGAATACCGGCACGCTCCAGACAGTCTGCGATCCGGTCCGCCAACACCCGGTCGACCGGAAGCGCCATCCGCACCCCAGGTGCGCCAAATGCGGCCATGTCTCCTTCCAGACTCTCGACCGTACTGACACAAACCGCGTCCCGGTAGGCGGGTCCGTGCGGGGTCACACACAGAATCGTTTTTGGGTTTTTCTCCCGCACCCGTCCGGCCACCGCCTCCATGCCGATGCGGGTCGCGACGGCATCGGATTCGCGGCCTCGGCCGACAGGGGGTAGCAGGATCGGCGGATGGGGGCATACCACACCGCAATAACCGCGGTGGCCCGATGGATCAAATGTTTCCGACATAGACGTGCTCCAGCCTTTCTTTTGCGGCTTCTGACAGCCGAAACAACAACTCACGATCGGTGGGGGGTGCCGTGTGGTGGTTCGCGGGAAAACACCGGCTCAAGTGAAGCGGAAGCGAGCGGTCGAGCGTCGCCAGCCAGTCAAACGCGGGGACCAGCGCCTCCAGGGAGTCGTTCATACCGGGCACCACCAGTGTTGTCACTTCGACATGACAGGCAGTGAGACACAAGGCGATGGTGTCGAGGACCGGCTGCAATCGTCCGCCGCACCAGCGCCGGTAGGTGGCGTCGTCAAAGGATTTGAGGTCGATGTTCATCGCGTCGATCCAGGGAAGCAGTTCCCGCATGGGCGCGGGGTTGATGTACCCGTTGGTGACCAGGATGTTGCGCAGTCCCGCCGCATGGGCTTTCGTCGCGGTTTCGAGTACGAATTCATACGAAACCAGCGGCTCGCTGTAGGTGTAGGAAACGCTGGGCGCACCCCTTTGCATCGCGGCCTCGACGATGCCCGACGCGTCGACGGGAACCGACTCCCCATATCGTTCGGGTCCGGGGAGAGTGCCGCGGGGAAGGTCGGCAAACGAAATCCGCGCATTTTGACAATACACACACTGCAGATTGCAGCCGTGAAACCCCACGGAGTAAGTCATGGTGCCGGGCATGAATCGGCGAAGAGGCTTCTTTTCGACCGGGTCGAGCGCGATCGCCGCGGCGCGACCGTAGGTCACGGCTCGCAGGATGCCCCCCTCGTTGCGGCGAACCCGGCACAGCCCGTACGCGCCGTCGCGAAGCACACAGCCATGCGGACACAGCAAACAGCGGACGTCATGTCCGGTCAAGCCTTCACTCGTCTGATAGGATGCGATCCGTTCTCCGGGCTTTTCAGGCTGGTCCATATGGCAACTCCGCCGGAAGACGGAGACGTTTCCTCCCTCTTCCCTCCCTGCCGGCAGCCCCGTCGGGATCTCTAGCGGGACGGTGCGGCTTCCGCCTTCGCGTGCTCCTGCGCGGCGATGATCCGGTCGCACAGGATGTCGAACGCGGGATCCGGTGTCCGGCATTCCGGGTGTGCCAGAATGTGCTCAAGGCACATCCGCACCCCCTGGTCAAACCGGACGGTACAAGTGAACCCGGGCACCAGACGTTTGATTTTCGAATTGTCGAAGATCACGCTGGTGGCTTTGTCTCCCATCAGCGCTCCCCGCGCGGACGGGTCGAACTCCGCGATGAAATCCGAAGAAACGTGGTAGAGCAGCGGCTCGACACCGAGTGCGCGTGCGACGATCGTGTAGATCTGGTTCCAGGTGAGGGTCTCGTCCGAGGTGATATGGACTGCCTCCCCGATCGCGCGGGGAGCGCCCATCAGACCCACGAATCCCTTCGCGAAGTCCCCGTTCCATGTCATGGTCCAGAGCGAAGTGCCGTCGCCGTGTACCAGAACCGGCTTGCCCTGCAGCATCCGCTCCAGCACCTGCCAGCTGCCCTGGTTTCCGTTGTAGCCCATCGGGATAGACCGACGCCCATACGTATGACTCGGGCGAACGATGGTGACCGGGAAGCCCTCCTTGCGGTAGGCCTCCATCAGCAGGAGCTCGCTCTCGATCTTCTTTTGTGAATAGGCCCAGAGCGGATTGGAAAGGGGGGTGCTTTCCCGCACGAGCGGGTCCCCCAGCGGCTTCTGATAGGCCGATGCGGAGCTGATATAGAGATACTGTGCGGTCCGGTCGGTGAACATCCGCACCGCCTGGGCGGCGTGCGCAGCGTCGAACCCGATGAAATCGGCCACGGCATCAAACACCAGCCCGTCGATGGCGGCCAGCACCGCGTCGGTATCGGCAAAATCCGCCTGCAGCGGGTGAACGCCCTCCGGCAGTTCCGCGTCCGTCCTGCGTCCGCGGTTGAGCACCCAAAGCTCCCAACCCGCTTTGGCGGCCTCCGCGACGACCGCCGTGCTGATCGTTCCTGTTCCACCGATGATCAATGCCTTCATACTGTCACCTCGCGTCGTCTTTTTTGGACTTCTCCCTTTGATTATAAAGGAAGTTGTAGGATAATGATAACGACATCCGGCGACCCCGTCCGAGGACGGTCGTCCCGAATTTATGTGGAGGTACCCAAAATGGAAGGCAAAATGAAAGCAGCCGTTCTGATCGAGACCGGCAAAGTAGAATATCAGGAAAGAGACATCCCGACCCTGCGCGACGACCAGGTGCTGATCAAAATGATGCACTGCGGCATCTGCGGCTCGGATGTGCACTATTACGAGCACGGCCGGATCGGCGACTTTGTCGTGCGCGAGCCCATGGTGCTCGGCCATGAAGGCGCCGGGCGGATCGTCGAAGTCGGCAGCGCGGTCACAGACCTCAAAGCTGGCGATCTGGTGACGATGGAACCCGGCATTCCCTGCGGCCGTTGCCACTACTGCAAGACCGGCAATTACAACCTGTGTCCGGACGTGATCTTCTTTGCGACACCTCCGGTCGACGGCATTTTCCAGGAATATGTCGCACACCCGGCCAACATGTGTTTTAGGCTCCCCGAGGGGATGGATACAGTGACCGGCGCGCTGATGGAGCCGCTCTCCGTCGGCTTTTTCGCCGCGGAGCAGGGATGGGCGACCGTCGGACAGAGCGCAGTCGTTCTGGGCAGCGGATGCATCGGGCTGTGCACGCTGATGGCGCTCAAAGCGCGCGGCGTCAATGAAGTCTATGTCGCCGACGTGTTCGACATCCGCCTGGACAAGGCGATGGAACTGGGCGCCGCGGGCGTCATCAACGCCTCGCGCGAAGACACGGTCCAGCGCATCCTGGAACTGACGGGCGGCGAGGGCGTCGATCTGGTCTTTGAGACCGCAGGCAGCCGCGTCACGACACAGCAGACTCCCAAACTGGTCCGCCGCGGCGGCACCATCGTCATGGTCGGGATGGCTCCGGATTCGGAGCTGGTCTACGACCTCGGGACAGTGGTCGCCAAACAGGCGACCGTCCGCTCGGTCTTCCGGTATCGCAACCTGTACCCGACCTGCATCGACGCGGCCAACCGGGTTCCTCTCCCGGTTAAGTCGATCGTGACAAAGTACTTCCCGTTCGACAAGATCCCGGAAGCGATCGAGTACAACATCAAGAACAAGAGCGAAACCGTCAAAGTCGTCATCGAGTACTAAGACAACACCAAAAAGGGGGAGCATGCATGGGAGCGAAAATTCTGGTTGTGGACGACGAACCCAACATCGTCGATATCCTCAAAGCCAATCTCGAGCGTGAAGGGTACACCGTCGTGACCGCCGGAGACGGCGCACAAGCGCTCGAACTGGGCCAGTCCGTGAAGCCGGATCTGATTCTGCTGGATTGCATGCTCCCGAAAATGGACGGATTCGACGTTTGCCGGAGACTCCGGCAGACCGTCAGCGTCCCCATCCTGATGCTCACCGCCAAAAGTGAAGAAATCGACAAAGTACTGGGGCTGGAGCTTGGTGCCGACGACTACATCACCAAGCCGTTTTCCATCCGCGAGGTGCTCGCGCGGGTCAAGGCGCAGTTGCGCCGGGTCCGGCTGTCTGAGGCGGAACCGGACGCGGACGGCAAAGTGCTGACTTTCGGGGAACTGGTGATCGACAATGCCGCGTACGAAGTGCGGCGCGGCGACAAGGTCATCGACCTTACCCTCCGGGAGTTCGAGCTGGTCCGGTTCCTTGCGCAGAACGCCGGCCAGGTCTTCTCACGCGAATCCTTGCTGGAAAAAGTCTGGGGATACGAATACTTCGGGGATGTCCGCACCGTCGACGTGACCGTGCGGCGCACCCGCGAAAAACTCGAACCCGATCAGGACAACTATCGCTTCATCCTGACCAAGCGGGGCGTCGGATACTATTTCGACAAAGGGGCGGGAGCCGCCGACAAGACCGGCAAATAACCCCCACCCTCCTCGGAAAGGAAGTGCCTCCCGCGTGATGCCAACAACCGCCGCCGCTCTCCCCTTCTTTGAACGACTGAAGGTCCTGTTCTCTACTCCGGCCGCCTATGTGGCGGCCGGCTCTGCGGCCGGGATTCTGCTGGTTGTGCTGGTTTGGGCGGGGATCCGGCGGCACCGCGGCCGCAAAGCCGAGCAGCGCAATCTCGAAAAAACCACCAGTCTGTTCGTCGGTGAACGGCAACGCGCGAACCTGGTCCTCCAGGATCTGGATGTCGGCGTGCTGTTGTACAACGCTTCCGGTCAACTGGTTTCCCGAAACCCTGCGGCCCATGCCCTGCTGGCGACCAACTCCCCGCCCGAAAAATTCAACGAGTTTCTCCGCGCCTACGGCCGGGACAACGGCATCCACGCGAACCTGCTTCTCGGGACCGGAAAGGCCTCCGGCCAGATCACAATCAATGGGCGCACGCTGCGCATCCGGGTCAAAGAGACCTGGCAGGGGGAACGCAAAGCCGGCTCCCTGATCGTGATCAGCGACATCACCGATACCGAGCAGGAAGAGCACCGCCGCAAAGACTTTGTGGCCAATGTGTCACACGAGCTCAAAACCCCTCTGACCACCATCATGACCTATCTCGAATCCCTGCTGGACTGGGGTCTGGACGAAAAGCCGCCCTCTGCCGTCCGCAAGGACATTTTGCGCATCCAGGACGACGCCTTCCGCATGAAACGGCTGATCGACGACCTGCTGCTGTTGTCCAGCATCGACAGCAGCGGATGGATGCCTCGCATGGAGCAGCTGGACATCGATCTGACGGTCCGTCAGACCGCGGATCGCATGGGATTGCAGGCGAAAGAAAAAGACATCGCCATCGAGTGCTTTACCGTCTCCAGGGTTCCCCTGGTGTTTGTTGACAGGAACGCGATCGAAAGGGTAATATCTAATCTCGTATCCAATGCGATCAAGTACACCGGTCGCAACGGAGAAATCAGGATCTACACGAGTTCGATGTCGGAGTTGGTGATCGTCAAAGTGAGCGACACCGGGTTTGGGATCGATCCCGAGCACATAGACAAGATTTTCGACCGTTTTTACCGGGTGGACATGACAGGATCCCGCATGTATGGAGGCACCGGCCTGGGACTCGCGATCGCACGCGAGCTCGTCGAGATGCATTCAGGGCGGATTTCGGTCACCAGCGAACTGGGAATCGGCACGGAATTTACAGTTACGATTCCCTCCGCACGCAAGACCTTCCGTGAGACGCTGGCAGCCATCTTGTCCGGGGCACCGTATACGGATCCGTTCCATCAGGCCGCGGCTGAGGAATTGTCCCGGCAGGCTACGGTCATGGGCATCGACCTGGCGCATCCCGGCGCCAGAACCCGCTACAGCCAGGAAGCGCTCACCGATTTGGTGGACCGTGCCATTTTCGGCGATGAAGAGGCGGAAGCGTCGGACGCGCCGGTGTCAGAAGCGAAAGATGCTCCTGCCGCAAAAACGGACGACCAGCCGGGCGCGGAAGACATGGAATCAAGCCAGAATGAACCAGATTCGGTCACATCGGACCCAGACGAAGATCGCAAAACGCCACCCGACAGGACACCGTTTCTACAGGGTGTGGAGATGATACAGGAGAATCCGGACTAACGCCCTGCAGGCGGTCTGTTGCCGGATTGGGAGGAGATCGGAATTGAACTCATATATTGTCCGGGGCGGAACCCCTTTGCGCGGCGAGGTCACCATCAGCGGATCCAAAAATGCGGCACTGGGCGTCATCGCCGCCGCGATGGTGCTGGATGTTCCTAGCAGAATTGAGAACATACCGCAGGTGGCGGACGCCGAAATCCAACTGGAAATCTGCGAATCGATCGGTGCGATCGTACATCGCGAGTCCCCGGGGACCGTCACGATCGATCCCCGTCCGATCCGGACTTCCCACATCGAGACCGACAAAGTCCGCAACATCCGCGCCTCCTACTACTTGTTGGGGGTCATGCTGGGCAAGTTCGGTGAAGGCAGTATCAAAATGCCGGGTGGGTGTGATCTCGGAACCCGCCCGATCGACCAGCATATCAAGGGGTTTGAGGCACTCGGCGCGACCGTGACAATCGAGCACGGGATGATCCGTCTCAGCTCTGCGCAAAAACTGCACGGGGAGCACCTCTTTTTGGACCAGGGCAGTGTGGGCGCTACCATCAACATCATGCTTGCCGCCGTTCGCATTGAAGGGACCACGATCATCGAGAACGCCGGCAAGGAACCCCACATCGTCGATGTCGCAAACTTCCTCAACACCATGGGCGCCAACATCCGCGGCGCCGGCACCGATGTGATCCGCATCACCGGCACTCCCGTCCTGCACGGGGACGGGATGTATTCCATCATCCCCGACCAGATCGAAGCGGGCACCTTTATGATCGCCGCTGTTTTGACCCGGGGAGACATCACGGTCCGCAACATCATTCCGCACCACATGGAGCCGCTGTCCGTCAAACTGGTGGAGATGGGTGCGCATACGGAATCCGGCGACGACTGGATGAGAGTCTGGACCGACGACAACGCCGAACTCTCCGCGGCACATTTCAAAACCATGCGATATCCCGGCTTTCCCACCGATTTGCAACCGCAAACCACTGTACTACTGGCGACTGCCACCGGTACCAGCCGCATGCACGAGGATGTGTTTGACAATCGGTTCCAGTATGTCGACGACCTCAAGATGATGGGAGCCCGTGTGCTGGTCGCCGACCGGTTCGCCATCATCGAAGGCCCCTGTCCGCTGACCGGAGCGCACATACGTGCACACGACCTGCGTGCCGGTGCGGCGATGGTGCTCGCCGGATTGTATGCCAGAGGGGAAACCCGGATCGACGACAGTCAGATCGTCGAACGCGGGTATGAAGATTTCATCAAAAAACTGACTGCTTTGGGAGCCGATATCCGGGAGGTCGAATGATCCGGGCTTGCCCGCTTTTCAGCGGCAGCAGCGGGAATTCGGTCTTTGTCTCGGATGGCCGCACTTCCGTCCTGGTCGACGCCGGCCACTGCGGACGCACGATCGAGAACGCGCTGGCTGGCATCGACGTGCTGCCCGCTTCTCTCGCCGCGATTCTGGTCACCCACGAACACATCGACCATGTCCGCGGAATCGGGGTCATGATGCGTCGTTACCACCTTCCCGTCTATGCCAACGAAGAAACCTGGCGTGCCATGCACCGTTCCCCTTCCCTGGGGCGGTTCGACCCGGCACTCGCCCATATCCTGCCGGTCGGCGAGAAAACCGTGATCGGGGATTTGTGCGTCCAGTCGGTCTCGACGCCCCACGACGCCGTCGATCCGGTCGGCTACCGGATTGAGTCCGGCAACCGGAATGTATCGGTTTTCACCGACCTCGGACACGCGAGCCCAGCGCTCACTACCTTGCTCGGGGATTCCGATCTGTTGTTCTTCGAGTCCAATTACGACTACGATATGCTGTACAACGGGCCTTATCCCTGGCACCTCAAGCGCAGAATCGGCGGCAGCAACGGTCACCTCTCCAACGCGGACTGTGCCGTCGCTCTCCAGGCCCTCCTGCGCAGCGGCGTCACAAGGTTTGTGCTCTCCCACCTCAGCCAGGAGAACAACACGCCGGCGCTCGCTCGCACCTCCGCGGTAGCCGGACTGGAAGCCTGCGGCGCCGCCGAGGGAACTGACTATCTACTGGAAGTCGCGCCCCGGTATACCCCGGGCAAGATCTGGGAACTGTAGTCCGATGCGCGTCCTGATCCGGGCGGTCGGCAAGATCCGCGAACCTTGGATCCGCGACGGAATCGCGGAATTTACCAAACGTCTCTCCCGCTATTGCCGTGTGGAAATCGATGAAGTGGCGGACGCTCCGGACACCCTGCCGATCGAGCGTGTGTTGCAGGAAGAAGGCGAACGC
>JAAYKS010000172.1 GCA_012522285.1 Clostridiaceae bacterium
CATCCATCACTGCGGACATGGTCCGCCACCGCAGCCAAAAAACCAGCCGAATCGATCACCCGGACGTCCGGATTCCGGGTCATAGGAGCCAGATCCCCGATCATCACGCCTTCCGCGATGGTTTTCATGGTCGCCGCTTCCACCCGCCTGGCAAAATCGCTCAGCGCATCGATGCCGTCCTTTTCCGCCCGGCGTCCCAGAGCACCAGTCCAGGCGAACAGGGTGGCAATAGGATTGGTCGACGTCTTCTCCCCTTTGAGGTACCGGTAATAGTGACGTGTCACCGTACCATGGGCGGCTTCGTATTCGTATACACCCTCTGGGGATACCAACACGGAGGTCATCATGGAGAGACTCCCGTTGGCCGACGCCACCATGTCTGACATGACGTCGCCGTCGTAGTTTTTACAGGCCCACAGAAAACCGCCGTCAGACTTGACAACGCGGGCTACCACATCGTCGATCAACGTATAAAAATAGGAGATGCCCGCATTTTGGAATCGCTCTTTGTACTCCTGCTGAAAAATCTCTTCGAACAAGTCTTTAAACCGGTGATCGTAGATCTTGGAAATGGTGTCTTTCGCGCCGAACCAGACATCCTGCCTTGTATCCAGCGCGTATGTGAAGCAGGAACGCGCGAAACTGCGGATGGAGCGGTCGGTGTTGTGCATCCCCATGACGATCCCGGGATCCTGGAACTGGTGCACGGGAAGCGTATCCGTGGTACCGTCCGGATAAGTCACCAGCAGATCTACACGGGCGGGCCCTTCGATCCGGATTTCACTGCTTTTATAGATATCTCCGTACGCGTGGCGTGCGATGGTGATCGGCTTTTTCCAGGAGGTGACGACCGGATCGATTCCCTGCACCATGATGGGGGCACGGAACACGGTCCCATCGAGCAACGCGCGGATGGTGGCATTGGGGCTCTTCCACATTTGTTTGAGATGGTATTCGTCCATCCTGGCTGCGTTGGGTGTGATGGTCGCGCACTTGACCGCGACCCCCAGTTGACGGGTGCGCTCCGCGGCGTCGATGGTCACCTGATCGTCCGTGGCGTCGCGGTTGGACAAGCCAAGATCGAAATATTCGGTTTTCAAGTCCACAAACGGCTGAAGAACGATCTCCTTGACCTGTTGCCAGATCACACGGGTCATTTCGTCTCCGTCCATTTCGACCAGCGGGGTCTTCATTTTTATATGTTCCATCACGTCGTCCTCCGGGAATTTTCTCTTTATTGAATCCGCAAAACATTATGAGGTGCGGGCGATTTCAAGTCAATGTGCTGCTTGCGAACAGGTCGCAGGCCGAAACGACCAGAGTCTCCAGCGCCAGCAGATCCGGCATTTTGCCGCTCTTGACAGCAAAATCGTTGTCCCGGCATCGCAGATAAAACGACTCCAATGGCGCCGCCGGGGTTTTGCGGGCTTGCATCCGGAGTCGTGATGCCACGAAAGGAGGAATACCAGCCATCGAGGCCAACGCTCCGTCGCTTTGCGCACCATGGGCGATCAGCAGATTCCTGACATGACGCGCGAGCAAAAACCGGATCAGGGTCGTGGGCTCTTTGCGGAACAACAGTGCCTGAAGCAGACGCACCGCCTGGTCGGTCCTGCCGGACGCAATCGCATCGGTCAAATCGAAAATGCCACCCCGCACATCCTGCACACACAAAGCATCGACCAGCGGCAGGTCGATCGATGTCACATGTTCTGCAGCGCAATATAGGAGGAGTTTGGTCGTTTCGGAACGGATCATCTGCATGGATGCTTCGCAGCGGTCGACCAGACTTTCCGCGGTGCGCCGATCGATGCCGACACCCGCCCGCCGGCACAGTCCTGTCAGGAAGGCGACCAACTCGTCCGGTTTCTGACGATCGAACACCGCGAGCGCGCCGTTTTTCGTCACGGCCTCGAGCAACGCCTTTTGCCGCCGGTCGATTTTGTCTTCATGGTAGATCAGGCAAATCCCATCCGAAAGGCTGTCCAGCAAACGGATCAATCTCTTTTGCTGGTCTTTGCCGACCTCCCTGCCGGTTTCCTCTCCCTCTTCGGCATCAGTGGCCGTATCTTGCTGCTTGGAACCTTCACCGGATCGGCCTGCAAACAAACCCGAATTCGGCGCAATGACCATGCGTCGCGCAGAAGCGAACGCGGGAGTGCCCACCTCGCGTTCCAACCGGTCCAGATCGGGCGGCGACACGCGGGAGGTCCCGTCCAGACGGACACAGTCCACCGCCTCAAATCCGGGAAGAATGGCGGCTGCTACAATCGATGAGATCAAATTTTCCGCGAGATAACCTTCTTCGCCACCCAACAAATACACCCGTTCGATCTTGCCTTCGCGAAGGGTGCTCTTGAGGGTGTTGAAGGCCGGCCCTTCCTGCTTTTTCTTCAAACCCGTCAACCTCCGAGCGCTCTGCCCACTGTCAATTTGTCTCCCCGGATCGTCAGGGTCACTGTCCCGTCCCGATCCGTTCGATACACGGTGCTTCCGCATTCCGCCAACCGCTCCAGTGTCTCGTCGGCTGGATGGCCGTACCGGTTGTTTCCCACACTCACCACGGACAACGCGGGACGGATGCGCTCTAAAAATCCACTCCCCGATGCCGATTCCGATCCATGGTGACCGACCCGAAGCACATCCACATCCGGCAACACACCCATCCGCAACATCTTCCACTCGCTATCACACCCGGCATCCCCCGGGACCAGAATGCGAAAGGCACCGCAGGACACCAAAATGACGAGGGAGGATTCATTGCCAGGCGCATCGCCGGAAGAGGGATGCAGGATATCAAGGCGGGTCGATGCACCGACTTGCAGCGCGTCTCCTGATCGCAATTGTATCACATCCGTTCCGGCTTCCCGAGCCGTACAGACCACCTTATCCGAGAGATCCTCCTCCTCGTCCACGCCCTCTGTTTCGGCGCCGGACAAGCCGACACGATCGATCACGACTCCGTCCGAAACCACGTCGTATCCCCCTGCGTGGTCTGCGTGTCCATGGGTGATCAGACACAAATCGATCCGCCGGATTCCCATCCAGTCGAGCATCGGCACCACCACCTTGTCACCGGCCTCGGGAGTCCCGCAATCGATCAGTACTGTATGACCCTCCGCGGTCTGTATGAGCGTGCAGTCCCCCTGACCCACATCGGTGAACAAAACGAGCAGATCCGGCCTCCTCGCACGCACGATCCCCCACTGGGCACCGAATATAACCATGCACACCAGAGACAGGCAAGCCAGTTCCATTC
>JAAYKS010000017.1 GCA_012522285.1 Clostridiaceae bacterium
CCGCGACCCCTTCCTCGTGGGCCAGCCGCTTGAGGATGTCGCGCAGTTCCCGGATGCCCGCGGGATCGAGCCCGTTGGTGGGCTCGTCCAGGATCAGCAGCCGGGGTCTGTGCAGGATCGCCTGCGCAAGCCCCACGCGCTGCTTCATGCCGAGGGAGTATTTTTTGACCTTCTCCCGGATGCGGTTTTCCATCCCGACCAGCGCCACTGCTTCCCGGATTCGCTCCCGCGACACATTGCCGTGTAGCCGCGCGTACATTTCCAGGTTGACCTGTCCGGATAGGTCCATGTACATTTCGGGGTTTTCGACGATCCCGCCGAGCTGGGCCATCGCCTTCTCGTAGTCCTTGCGCAAGTCGCAACCCCCGATTCGGATCGTGCCCGCGTCCGGTGCAAGAAAACCCATCACCATTTTGATCGTGGTGGTTTTGCCCGCGCCGTTGGGGCCCAAAAACCCGAACACTTCGCCTGGCAGCACGTCGAACGAGATGTCGTCGATCACCTTGCGCCGGCCAAACCGCTTGTCCAGATTCCGGATGCTGAGTATGGCGTCCATGGGATTCGCCTCCTGTCCGCTCTCGCGGCTCATTTGAAACCCGGGGCGGGATAACCGCCGTAGTCCTCTTTTTCATACTGCCAGGCGGTGGGTTTGTTCAACTGCGCATAGACGACCCGCCAGACACCGTCTTCTTTTTGGAGGATGACTGTGTCAGCCATGTCTTCCGCGTAAATGCCCTGCCGTCCCGCGACCTCCAGCCGCGTGCGGACGGTCAGGGAGACGGTCGCCCGGCCCGTATCAAACAGGATGTCCTCGACCTTCAAGATTTCTTTTGTATACGAAAGAAACACGTCCTGACCGGCCGCTTGCTTCGCGAGATTCTCGCGCATGCGCCCGACCAGCGGATCGACGATCGCGTCATGGTCGATGTACCACCCCTCGATGACGTCCGCCTGGGCATCGGCAAACGCCGCCAGTTCTGCCGCCGGCATCGTGGGATGGGCAGTCCGGTACACCTCGGGGAGCTGCGACCAGACCAACTCGGCCTCGAGATACGCGGCCGCCTTGTCACGGAGTACCGGCAGGTCGTCCCGCCGGGAAGCACCGAGCCAGGACAGGTAGACCACAATCCCGATCAGGATCAGAAGGGTCAGGACCAGCCCTCGGTTGATTTTTCGAATCCAGTTCATACAAGCCTCCGCACCCGGCATTTCCCGGGCAGCGCCTCGATCGCGTCCGGTTGGGAAACGCGCCACCGGACCGATGGGTACTTGGTCAGTGTAGCATGCCGATAACAGGCCTTACAACCAAACCGGCTCCGGACCCCTCCCGGCTTTTTGCAGTCCGGAGACGAAACCCTTACAATTCCTTCCAAGAGGGTGAAAACGCGCCGCCGATAAGCTGTCTGCCATTCCCTCCAGCCGATCTTTCCCATAGACTGGTACAAAAGGAGCGTGGCTGACCCATGGGTAAAAATTCGTTATCCCAAACCTTGCGCGCAAACCGGCACTGGTGGCTCTTGCTGTACGTGCCTTTCTACCTCACCTGGTTCTTTGTGCTGGAACGGTTGATCACGTCGGACTATTGGGTATGCTATCTCCCGATCGACGATGCAATCCCCTTTTTGGAAGTGTTTGTGGTGCCCTACGTGCTCTGGTACCCCTTCATGATCGTCATGGGTCTCTTCTTGCTGCTTCGGGACATCCCCGCTTTCGTGCGGTATATGTGGTTTCTCATCTTCGGTTTTTCGTTCTGTCTTCTGTTTTACATGTTGGTTCCCAACGGACAGGATTTGCGCCCGGACACGTTCGCGCGGGACAATCTGCTGGTCCGACTGGTCCAGCGGCTGTACAGCGTCGATACCAACACCAACGTCTTCCCGAGTATGCATGTGGTCGGGAGCATCGCGGTCGCTTATGCGGTCTTTGACAGCGACCGGTTGCGCAACGCCTGGCTCCGCGCCGTGACTGTACTGCTGGCCGCGGTGATCTCGGTCTCGATCCTGTTTGTCAAACAGCATTCCGCGCTCGACCTGATCGGAGCGCTGGTACTGTGCGTGCCGATCTGGCTGGGGCTGTGGCGGTGGCGGCATGTGTCCCGCCTCCGTATGGATGCGGCAGCCGGCCAGGCCGCCGCGGAAGAACCATCGGCTGCTGAATAAGGGAACCGGCGGCTTACGTACGAACCGCCGGTCTTCTTTACTCGCTCTGCCTTTTCCTCACGACTCCGTCTCCGGTTTCGCGTCGCTGTCGCGCAACGCGGTCACAAGTATCTCGAGCTCGTGTAAAAAATCGTCCACCGATTTGCCCCGGCAGCATTCCACATAGTGGTAACTCTTCCGCAGCACAACTTTACCCTGGTACAGGAGTATGAAACCGGTCAGGCCAAAAAACGCTTCGATCCGCTTGTCCGGCACTTCCCACACCGTCTTGGGTACCTGCTGCGCCCGGTTCAGCATGATCCGGACATACTCTTTGCTGTCGGCCGCTCCCATGAGCATCGTGTCCGCCCAGCTTTTGCCGCCGGACGCCCTCTTGATCTTCATCTCTCGATCCTCCTTCCTGTGTGTCGCGTCCGATCGAGCCCCCTGCCGCAGGCACGAAAAAAGCCTTCTCGCGAGAGAAGGCCTGCTGTCACGGGACGATCACCTCCTCATCCTTTTTGGGTGGACCACCTTGCCGTTTTAGGCGGCAGGTTGGTGGAAGGTCATAGAGCCAAACCTCTACCTTCACTCTCGATAAGCGCGTGTCTAGATGCAGTTGTCAAAATGCCCGATGCATGCGGCATCTATAAGATAATCCTTTGACATGTCTTTGGCAAGGGGGCTGTCTTGCCCGGGGTTACATCAGCACCTCCGCGTCGGGAAGCACCTGCCGGACAAACACCTCCACGACCATCGGATCAAACTGGGTCCCGGCACATCGGATCAATTCCGCCGCGGCCTCTTCCCGTGTGACCGTCTCGCGGTAGGTCCGGTCGCGAGTCATCGCGTCGTAAGCGTCCGCGACCGCGATAATCCGGGCTTCCAGTGCGATTTCTTCGCCTCGCAGCGCCCGTGGATACCCACTGCCGTTCCACCGCTCGTGGTGTTCGTACACGAACTCCGCCAGTTCGGAAAACTCGTCGATCGAGCTGAGAATGCGCCAGCCGGTCTCCGAGTGTTTTTTGATCTCCTCCCATTCCGCGGGTGCGAGTTTGCCGGTACTGTTGAGGATGCGTTCGTCGATCCCGATCTTGCCGATGTCGTGTACCAGCCCGGCGGTGGCGATCTGGGAGACATCGTCCTTGGACAGTCCCATCCGGGAGGCGATGGCGCGACAGATCCCGCTCACCCGCTGAGAATGCAGCGACTCGCGATGGCTTTTGGCAAACAGGGTGCTCATGATCACTTCGACGGTTTTGCTCTTCATACTCGAGCGCTCCGAAAGCTTGCGCCGGTACATCTGGTTTTCCGCGTTCGCCAGCACTTCCGCCATCGTTTGCTCCGGTCCGGACTTGGTCTCGCACCCAAAGGAAACAGAAAGCTCGATGTTGGACACCCTGACCTGTGCGATCGATTCCAGGATGCGGGAGATCACGCCCGTCGCGGCCTCCGTATCGGTCTGCGGCAGGATCAACGCAAATTCGTCTCCACCCAACCTGGCGATGATGTCGTCTGCGCGGCAGCACTTGCGGATCGCCTCCGCCGCCCGTTGCAACAGCTGATCTCCGATCAAATGTCCAAACGAATCATTGACGAGTTTGAGCCCGTTGATGTCTCCCATGACCAGCGCGATCGGCAGGTTGCGGGACGTGTCCAGCCGGCGCAGCTCTTCTTCAAAGAATCGGCGGTTGTATACCCCGGTCAACTGATCGTGGTAACTGAGGAAGGTGAGTTTCTCCTCGGCTACTTTCTGTGCAGTGACATCTTTCGCAAATTCCAGATACCGGTCGTCGGAGTAACGGACCGAATCCACACGCCACCAGCGGTTTTCGCCCGACGCGTGACGGAAGCACAGCAGAGCACTCGATGCGCCGGACTTCATCAGGCGTTCCATGTGATCCGTACAGGCCCGTACTGACTCGTCGCAGCAGAGATCCGAGATTTGCATGTGGAGCAGACGATTCTGCGGATATCCCGTCAGGTCGGTGGCGGCACGGTTGACCTCGACATACCTGCCCTGCCGATCCAAGACGAAAATCGCGTCCGGGGCGTGGTCAATGTAGCTCCGGTATTTGTACTCACTTTCTATCAGCGCAAGTTCGGCTTCCCGCCGGTCGGTGATGTCCTCGCCGGAACTAAGGATGCTGACCACCTGCCCCTCCATGTCCGCCAGTACGACATTGTTCCAGGCGACCAGACGGGTTTCCCCCTCCGCGGTCAACACCGGATTCTCATAGTGCAGCGTCTCGAGCCGCTTGCCGGCGGAAATAAGGCCAAACACCTCCCGCACCGCCGGTGCCTCTTCCGGGGGCAGGAACCTTTCGAACCAGTTGCTCCCGATGGCCTCTTCTCTGGGCAGGCCCAGCACCTCGCAACCTTTCTGGTTGATCATGGTGATCTTGCCCTCGAGGTCGACAGCCAGCATGATGACCCCCGCCACGTCCAGATACTGTTGCGCGCGCTCGCGTTCGCGCTGCAACGCGGACTGTATCCGGGTGCGTTCGGTGACGTCGTGCACGATCGAGCCGAACAGCTCCACCCCGCCGTCCGGGTCCACGACCGGAAACAGTTTGGTTTCGTAATAACGGACCTCTCCGGCCACCTTCAGGATATCGATCTTGTCGACGGGTTTTTTATCGATTTGCATTTGTCGAAGGGTGCGCATGAAGGTTTCCGCGGTTTTTTGGTCAAACATGTCTGTGACGGATTTGCCGACAATGGAGGAAGCCGACCTGCCCAAGCTGGCTGCGACCGCGGCAGACACTTCCACATACCGCCCCTGGGCGTCAAACAGCATGATTTGACTTGGACTGTTGTCCAGCAGCGCTTGGAGCCGTGCCAGCGACTCCCCCGCCTGCATCTCGGTCCGCCGCCGGTCGTTGATGACCTCGGTATAGACGATGATGCCGCCGATCCGGCCGTCCGGTTCATACCAGGGTCGGCACTCCCAGTCGGTCCAATCCACCGTACCGTCCTCGCGCTCATACGGATCGTGCTCCCCATACACCACTTCACCCGCCATGGCGCGCCGATGGGCGTCGTGCCATTTTTCCGGGAGATCGGGAAACACATCATAATGGTTTTTCCCGATCACATCCTCTTCCCGGACCCGGTAGGAGGTCAGGTAGCTGCGGCTCACATACAGATAACACATCTCCCGGTCGTGCACCGCGATTGGACTGCGGCTGTGTTCAATCACCTGCCGCATCAGGTCGGGAGCGTGGCGACGCAAAGCCTGATCGTCCGGCGGGATCGGTGGCGTACCTGTGGGCTGTGCGGGTTCGCGTTGTTTTGGCATTAAGTTGCCTCTCGATGCTGAAAATCCGGAATCGCAACCGGCGCGGCACAGTGCCTTTGCCTGGCGGATTTCGGATCGTTCTGCAGTCGATATGATTGTCCGATTGTCGCACGCGTTTGTCAAACCGCCGGGAGAGAATCGGTGCTCTTCCCCGAACAAAAACCGTCGCTCAGATGCGGCGAAACGTCGCCATCCGCGCCTCGTCGTCCCAGACCGGCTGTAGACCGGACGCACCGGCAAGGCAGGCCAGTGCACCACGGGAATAGAAAGCCCGGTGGGTGCGGTCCCGGAGATAGAACCAGTCCAGAAAAGCCACGTCGTCCTCCGGAGACAACAAAGTCATGATCCCCAGGATACCCTCCGGCCGCAACAATCCGGCCAGCTCCCGGAAGGCGGCGACGGGGTCGGACAGATGCTCCGCCACCTCGGTCGCGGTCACCAGGTCAAAAAGAGTCCCCGGCTCCGGAGTTTGCGGGAAAAAATACAGGTCGTACACCGCGGTCCGGCACCCCAGATCCTGCTCGAGCAGCCGGGCCAGCACCGGTGTGGGTCCGCAGCCGAAGTCCAGGGCGTCGCACGGACCGGTCGGCAGGTGTGGGCGCAAAGCGCGCTCGATGAACCCACGCAGATAGGCGACATATCCAGGATCGTCCTCTGTGTTGCGATGCAGCCGGTAACGCGCGCGTTCTTCGTCTGCACACAGTTGATGCGCGGCATCGAGCCAGGAAAACCCGCACCCCCCGCACCGATGAAACACCCGGCGGTCGGCCGGATGGAGCAACGTGCGCGCAACCGCACCGCACACTGGACAACAGCGTTTTTCGGTTCGTTCTTTCACCTTTTTTCTCCCTGAGGCGAGTGTCATGGCACTTCTGCGGGCAGTATAGCATGCAGGCTGAAAACTGGTGTTACCTGTGGTATGATCGGTGCGATAAGTTGGAAAAGTAGGAAAACTGAACCGCTCGAATGGAGGGCTCCCTATGGCAACCACATCCAAAGAGACCCCGGCCGGCCGCTTTATGGCCACCGTCCGCGTCGGCGAAAAGGGACAGAGCGTCATTCCCAAAGGCGCCCGCGACCTCTTTGACATACAGCCGGGCGACACCCTGCTGTTGCTCGCGGATGTCGACCGCGGCATCGCCATCGTACGAGACGACGTGTTTCGCAACTTTGCGGACGAGGTGCTCCAGACCCTATCCAACCCACCGGAGGAGTCTTTATGAAATCCGCCATCGTAACACAATCACTCTCAAAGCGATTCGGAACACGCACCGCAGTCGAATCGCTCGACCTGACGATCGAGGCAGGCGAGTTCTTTGCGCTTCTGGGCCCCAACGGGGCCGGCAAGACCACCACGATCCGCATGCTGTGTTGTCTGCTCCCGCCCACCGGGGGAGATGCCTGGCTGCTGGGTGACAGTATCCGGACTGCCCCCGCGGCGGTCAAGCAACGGATCGGTATTTCCCCCCAGGAGACCGCCGTGGCTCCCAACCTCACCGTACGTGAAAATCTGGAACTCATCGCACGCCTCTATGGCGCTTCCGTGTCCGAGGCGCGCGATCGTGCGGACCGGTCGCTTGGCGAACTGGGTTTGGCGGAACGGGCGGGCGATCGCGCAAAATCCCTCTCCGGCGGACTCCAGCGGCGGCTCAGCATCGCCATGGCGCTGGTGCCCGACCCGCAGGTGCTGTTTCTCGACGAGCCCACCCTCGGACTGGACGTGCGGGCCCGTCGCGAACTCTGGGAACTGCTGCGAGGATTCAAGGGAGACAAGACCGTCGTTCTCACCACCCATTACCTCGAGGAAGCCGAAGCACTGTCCGACCGTATCGGTGTGATGCACGAGGGTCGTCTTTGCGCACTCGGAACCGCGGAAGAACTGCAGACTCTCACCGGCACAAAGAACTTCGAGGAAGCCTTCCTGCAATTGACCGAAACGGAGGACACCCTATGAGATACGCCGCTTTTGCCGCCCGCAACCGCAAAGAGCTCCTGCGCGACCCGTTCAGCTGGGTATTTGGCGTCGGGCTGCCGCTGGTCCTCCTGCTGATCATCAGCGGGCTCCAGCGCGCCATCGGGCAGGAAATCTTCCGTATCGAACTTTTTGCACCCGGCATCGCGATTTTCGGATTCTCCTTCATTACTCTATTCTCGGGCATGCTGATCGCCAAGGACCGTGCCAACGCCTTTATTCTCCGGGTGTTCGCCTCTCCCCTGACCGCTGCGGACTATATCGCGGGGTATGCCCTGCCGATGCTTCCACTCGGACTCTTGCAGGCTGTCCTCTGTTTTTCAACCGCGGTCGTGCTCGGACTGCGCGTGGATGCGGGCATCCCGCTCGCACTGGTAGCGCTCCTGCCGGTGATTCTGATGTTTATCGCGCTCGGGCTGCTGCTAGGGTGTCTGTTGTCCGATACCGCGGTCGGAGGGGTCACCTCCATCCTGATCCAGCTGGTCGCGTTCACGAGCGGGATGTGGTTCGATCTCTCGCTGTTCGGCCCCACGGTACGCGGCATCCTTTACGCGCTGCCTTTCGCGCACGCGCTCGATGCCGCACGTGCGGCGCTTGCCGGAGATGTGTCAGGCGCCCTGCCCCATGTCGCATGGTGTACAGGATACACCGTGGTTTTGTTCGGACTCGCGATTTGGGTGTTCCGCCGCCGGATGCGGGGAGAATAAGCCGGATTGTGTCGATCCGGGAGGAGTAGAAAAATCATCCGTTCCGCCTCCCCGACATAAAGAAGACATCCCGCCTACCGCTTGGCGATCGGGATCTGGATTTCGGTGACATACTCTGATACATCGGACGACTCACCCGGGGTCTTCCAATACAGTTCGCGGTTGGGCCCGACGATGGTGTACCCGTTGTCCCCGATCCAGTGCATCAGCGCGGCATAGGTGGACGGCATTTCCTCGTAGGAGCCGGTGTGGACCACCGTGGCCATCTCTCTCACTTCCGGGAGCATGCGCACCTCGACACGCCCCGCGCCCGGCGCAACCGAAGTGATCGGACTCGCAACCTCGATATCGATCTGGGAATCTTTGTAACCGATATCAAAAAAGATCGCCGTCAAGGGCGGCATCGCTTTGACATGATTGCGTTCCATCCAGG
>JAAYKS010000173.1 GCA_012522285.1 Clostridiaceae bacterium
CGAACTGCACATTGCAGCCACCGGCGATCATCAGTTCGTTGACGATGTTGAGCGCGGCGGAGCGCAGCATCTGATATTCCCTGTCCGTCAGCGTCTGTGCCGGCGCCACGACAATGGAGTCCCCGGTGTGGATGCCGACCGGATCGAAGTTTTCCATGCTGCAGATGGTGATCGCATTGCCGATCGCATCGCGTACGGCTTCGAATTCGATTTCTTTCCATCCGGAAATTCCTTTTTCGATCAGGACCTGGCGGACGCGGCTGGCTTTGATGCCCGTATCGGCAATCTCGCGAAGACTCGCCTCGTCATCCGCGATGCCGCCGCCCGTTCCGCCCAGTGTAAAAGCGGGGCGGACGATCACCGGGTACCCGATTTGTTCCGCCAGCACGACGCATTGGTCGACCGTTTCCGCTGTCCCGGAAGGAATACAGGGTTCGCCGATGCGCATCATGGCCTCGCGGAACTCCTCCCGGTCCTCCCCCATCCGGATGCCGGCGGCCGGCGTACCGAGAAGCTGAATTCCGTGTTTGTCCAAAAACCCGGACTCGGAGAGTTCCATCGCAAAATTGAGCCCGGTCTGTCCGCCCAGGGTCGCCAGCAGTGCGTCGACCTGCTCGTCCAGCATGATCCGCTGGACCATGTCGATCTGCAGCGGCTCGATGTATACCTTGTCCGCCATGTTGGTGTCCGTCATGATGGTCGCCGGATTGCTGTTGACCAGGATGACCTCGTATCCTTCCTGGCGGAGGGTGCGGCACGCCTGTGTCCCCGCATAGTCAAACTCCGCGGCTTGACCGATCACGATCGGGCCGGACCCGATCACCAAGACTTTGTGGATATCCGTCCTTTTGGGCATAGGTTTATGTGCTCCTTTTCATGTCTGCGAGAAATGAATCCCAAAGATGGCCAGTGCCGAAGGATTGTGCATGGCTGTCCGGAACAAACTGGTATCCGGCCGTCACCGGTGAAAAACGGATGCCCTCGACCGATCCGTCGTTGACATTGCGCATGGAAACGACCTGTCCGGTATCCGGCAGTGCGTCGTCTTTTGGCAACCCGATCCAGTGGTTTTGTTTCGTGATGTAGGTGCGTCCGGTTTCGATCTCGCGAACCGGGTGGTTGGCGCCGTGATGTCCGTGTCGCATTGGTTTTGGTTCCCAGCCGAATGCCATAGCCAATGCGAGAAACCCACTGCCCAGTCCCAGCACTGGAACCTGTCCGGCTCCTTCTTTGATCGCTTCTGCCAGGTGTTTTGCGGACTGCGGTGAGCCCGATGGTCCTGGCGACAGCACGATGCCATCCGGCTGATCGGCAAGGATTTTTGTGAGATCGATCCGATCGGACCAAACGGTGGTGCGGCATCCGCGTTCCCGCAGGGCGTCGCAAAAGCCGTCCGGCATGCCAAGATCCAACACGTGCACGTCAAAGCGGTGTTCGCCGCAAGGCTCCAGGATGCGCGGAGGTGTTGCCGCCGCGGTCCCCGGGAGCTCCCCCGGTTGCGCCTCGCGCGCCCAAGCCGCCATCTCGTCCGACGTGTCCGTCTCGTAGGTTGTGATGACCGCGTTCATGCCGCCGTTCCTGCGCAGTTGCGCCATCACTTCCCTCGTGTCCACTCCACTCAAAGCGACCGTTTCGGACGTGCGGATCCATTCGGTCAGCGGCTGTTCGCCCAGATAATTGCTGTAGGTGGATTGGGCTTCCCGGAACAGTACTCCGCTTGCCTGTATGGAGGTGGCCTCTCCGGAGCCCACACTCACGCCGACGTTGCCCACCAGCGGATACGTCATACAGCAGATCTGCCCCCGACAGGCCGGATCCGCCAGCAGCTCCTGGTATCCCGTCATGTCCGTATGGGCCACCAGACGCCCCGCGACACGACCTTCGGCACCGATGGACTCTCCATGGACCACCCAGCCGTTTTCCAAAATCAGTCTGCCTTGCTTCATGTTGTTTCCTTTCCGGCGTTTGCCCGGTCGGATGGGAGGATTGGCTTCCCTGCAGCGGTCAATGCATCGCGGATTTCGTCCCGCATCCGGATGGCTTCCGCCCGCGTCGCGGATTCGAAAGCTTCCTTGTCTTTGTCTTCCGATCGTCGATAGGCGCA
>JAAYKS010000174.1 GCA_012522285.1 Clostridiaceae bacterium
CGGGACGACGACCCCGATGGCGCGCACGTCCCGGCATGGCTGTGGACGGCCATCCGCGCGGCCTGGTCCGAGTATCTGTCGACCGGGGAAGGCACACGGGTGGACATCCGGCTCAACCAGGCCTATGCCGCGGAAGTCGTCCGGGTCTCGGACGCGCTCGGCAACCCCTGGTTCCGGGAACTGGCCGCGATCCGGGCGGACCTCGAAAACCTCGGTATGGTGCTGCGCACCCGGCGGGGCGGATTCCCGCTCCCGCTGCTGCGCGACTCGCTCCTCCCCGGGGGACATCTGGAGACCGACGCGCTGGTCGCGATGGCACAGATCGCAGACGACGCCCAACTGACCACAGCCTGGCAAACCACGCCTTATGCCGCGATCGCCTCCGAGGCGGTCTCCGGCTACGGACGTCCGGGCGGGGCCGCGCGGTTTGGCAAGCTCTCGGACGATGTCGTGATGGACCACGTCCGCAAGGCGCGGGCGGTGTCGTTTGGACCCGAGGTCCCGGTCGCCTATGTGTGTGCGATGCAGACCGAGGTGCAGAACGCGCGGATCGTGCTCGCGTTCATCCGCAACAAGCTGGATCCCGCAAGCGCGCGGGAACTGCTGCGCAAGACCTACCTGTGACGGATAAGGAGAACAACCGATGAACAGAGTGGCGGTGATCGGAGACAGGGACAGCGTGATGGGATTCCGCGCGCTGGGGATGGAGTCGATGGAGGCTACGAGCCGCACCGACATCCTCGCCTGTCTGGAGCGCGTGGTCGGCGAAGGCTACGCGGTGGTGTTCATCACCGAACCCGCCGCCGCGCTGGTTATGGATAAGATCGCGGAACTGCGCCCCTTGCGGCTGCCCGCGGTGGTGCCGATTCCGTCGACCCACGGGTCGCTCGGGATCGGGATGGAACAAGTCAAAGAGACGGTCAAAAAGGCCGTCGGTATCGATATACTCGGATTCGACAGCTAAAGACAAGGCTGACAGCAACAGGAGAAGCGACATGAAGAAATTCAGCAACGGCAAGATCGTCAAGGTCTCGGGACCACTGGTCATCGCCGAAGGAATGCGCGACGCGGACATGTTTGACGTCGTGCGCGTCTCGGACCTCGGGCTCATCGGAGAGATCATCGAGATGCACGGCGACCGTGCCTCCATCCAGGTTTACGAAGAGACCGCGGGCCTCGGCCCGGGCGAACCGGTGCTGTCCACCGGCGCACCGCTGTCCGTCGAGCTCGCCCCCGGCCTGGTCGGGGAGATCTTCGACGGCATCCAGCGCCCGCTCGAGCGCATCCGGGATATCGCCGGCAACAACATCCCGCGCGGGATCCAGGCCGACGTACTCGACCGCTCCCGGCAGTGGGACTTTGTCCCGACCGTCCAGCCCGGCGACGAGATCGCGGCCGGTGACATCCTCGGCACCGTCCAGGAAACCCCGTTGATCGAGCACAGGGTCATGGTGCCGCACGGGGTGCGGGGGACCGTCACCGAAGTGCTGCCCGGCGCGCGCACCATCGTCGAACCGGTGGTGCGGATCCGGACCCCGGAAGGGGAATCCTCGGATCTTGCGATGCTGCAGCGCTGGCCGGTCCGGCGCGGCCGTCCCTATGCCGAGAAAATCACACCGCGCGGCCCGATGATCACCGGCCAGCGCGCGATCGACACCTTTTTCCCGATCGCCCGGGGCGGCACCGCCGCGATTCCCGGCCCCTTCGGAAGCGGCAAGACCGTCATCCAGCACCAGCTCGCCAAGTGGTCCGACGTCGACCTGGTCGTCTACATCGGGTGCGGAGAGCGCGGAAATGAAATGACCGACGTCCTGATGGAATTCCCGGAGCTCAAGGACCCCAAGTCCGGAGAGTCCCTGATGAAACGCACCGTCCTGATCGCCAACACCTCCGACATGCCGGTCGCGGCCCGCGAGGCTTCGATCTACACCGGGATCACGATCGCGGAGTATTTCCGCGACATGGGCTACAACGTCGCGATCATGGCGGACTCCACCTCCCGCTGGGCCGAGGCGCTGCGCGAAATGTCCGGCCGGCTCGAGGAGATGCCGGGAGAGGAAGGCTACCCCGCCTACCTCGGATCCCGTCTGGCGCAGTTCTATGAGCGTGCCGGACATGTCCGGTGCGTGGCCACCGAGCATCGGGAAGGCACCCTGACCGCCATCGGCGCGGTCTCCCCGCCGGGCGGCGACCTGTCCGACCCGGTCGCCCAGGCGACCCTCCGCATCGTCAAGGTGTTCTGGGGGCTCGACTCCAGTCTGGCCTACAAACGCCATTTTCCGGCGATCAACTGGCTGACCAGCTACTCGCTGTACGCCGACCGGGTGGACGACTGGATGGACGCAAACGTCTCTCCCGAATGGCATGTGCTGCACGCGGAGGCCATCCGGCTGCTCCAGGAGGAAGCCGAGCTGGAAGAGATCGTCAAACTGGTCGGTCTCGACTCGCTGTCCCCGCTCGACCAGTTCAAACTCGAAGCCGCGCGCTCCCTGCGCGAGGATTATCTCCAGCAGGACTCGTTTGACGACGTCGACACCTACGCCTCGCTCGACAAAAAGCTGGGCATGCTCCAGCTGGTCATGGAATACTACCGGCAGGGCATCCTCGCACTCGAACGCGGTGTTGCGGTCCGCACGCTGATCGCTCTGCCTGTGCGCGACCTGGTCGCACGGCTCAAATTTGTGCCGGAAGAACGGTTCCAGGCCGCCGCGAAAGACATCCGCGACGCCTATTTGGAACAGTTCCGCTCCGAACAGCAGGGGGTGAAATAAGATGCCCAGAGAATATCGCACCATCGAAGAAGTCGCCGGCCCGCTGATGCTGGTCAAACAAGTGGAGGACGTCACCTACGGCGAACTCGGGGAGATCGAGCTCCCGAACGGCGAACTCCGCCGCTGCCGCGTGCTCGAGATCGACGGCACCAACGCGTTGGTGCAGCTGTTTGAAAACACGGTCGGCATCAACCTCGAGAACTCCAAGGTCCGGTTCCTCGGACGCGGGCTGGAACTCGCGGTGTCCGGGGACATCCTCGGCCGGGTGTTCGACGGCATGGGACAACCCGCGGACGGCGGCCCCCCGATCATCGCGGACCTCCGCATGGACATCAACGGACTCCCGATGAACCCGGCTGCCCGCAACTACCCTTCCGAATTCATCCAGACCGGGGTTTCGGCCATCGACGGACTCAACACGCTGGTCCGCGGGCAGAAGCTCCCGATCTTCTCCGGTTC
>JAAYKS010000175.1 GCA_012522285.1 Clostridiaceae bacterium
GTGGTGCACTGGCGATCGCTCAACGAAGCCTTCCATAGTTTATTGTTCACAAAAACCGGATCCAGCGAAGCCACGACCTTGTTGGAACGAAAAAAGATAAACAGATATTATCAGCCTATGTATCGTATCGTCGATGAGGGAGGTGTTCATGTGAAAATCGCAATTTTTGCTTTTCGAGCAGATCCGCTGTGCTTTATCTATGTCATGCTCAATGCGCTGGACATGAAACGTCGAGGCATTGATGTCAAGGTCATCCTGGAGGGGGAATCAGTCACACTCATCCAGTCCATGCGCGAGTCCGATAACAAGTTGTTCGAGCAAATGGTATCTGCTGGCCTGGTGGACTGTGTTTGCAAGGCCTGTTCTGCCAAAATGGGTGTGCTCGCCTATAACGAGTCATCCGGCATCCGGCTATGTGACGAAATGAATGGCCACCCAGCCATGGCCACCTATCTTGAGCAGGGGTACGCGATCATCACGCTGTAAAAGCGATCGGCGAACTGCCTGCCCTGACAAGCTGGGGATGTCCGGAACGTCCTCCGCTTCATGTGCATTTGCGGCATCAAACGCTGGGCGATATCAGAATGGGTGCCATTCTGCATCGCCACATCTACTATAGGCGTTCCCATACTCCCATCATTTTGCCACTGTGTGAAACATGAAAACATGGGATCAGATCACTCGAAATCCTCATTCTTGTTCAACTCTTTCAATCTGTCCTTGTGAGTTTTGTATCCTCGTTTGGTTTTCTTCTGAACCTCAAGCGAATTGTCCAGTTCATCCAACTGGCTATCGTCCGTCATCTCACTAGCCGAGATACGTGAAACCAGAGTATCCACTTGTTTTCGTAATTTACCGATCTGTGCTTTTTGCCGGTTCACTTTTTTCTCTTCCAAATCGGATAGGTTGTCACCGGTGTGATATCGCTTATAACTGCGAAAAATCAGCTCATGCTGCTGAAGTTGCGGCTTGTCTCCCAAATGGGTTCCATTTTCTTTCAGCCATCTCCAAATGGGCCTGTCACGAGAAAATTCGTCATAGGGCTGGCTCTCATTCACCGAAACAGCTTCCTGCAGCGGCACCCACACCGGACGCATTTGTAGCTTGTCCTTTATTTCTTCCGATCTAGGTTGGCCAGTAGGTTTGAGTGTGACACTACACAAGAAAAAATGGTTCTTACAGCGATAATACTTCCCGTCATTCTT
Source organism: Clostridiaceae bacterium (assembly GCA_012522285.1). Taxonomy (GTDB): domain Bacteria; phylum Bacillota; class Clostridia; order Saccharofermentanales; family UBA5734; genus JAAYKS01. The sequence continues at coordinate 1,206 of JAAYKS010000175.1, forward strand.
CAACAACCTCTGCTCGATAATGACCGCAATTTCCTCGTCCACGTTTATGACCGTGTAGCCGCATTCTTCCAAAATCTCGCGTCGGAGTGCTTCTTGAAGCGTTTCGCCGTCCTCGACACCCCCACCAGGAAACGAGTAATACCCGTGTATACCGATGAGTGCTAAGTAATGACCGTCTCGCACGCACACACCTCGTACTGCGATGCGCTCAACAATTGCCGCATCTAGTAGGAACGTCTGCAATCCGACTGTCTGAATGATCACGTTGTTCATTTCTTACCTTATGGGAACAGTTTAGATATAGCTCTTCCTTCTTCTACTCATTTAGCTTTGAACTGGTTCCCATTCATCTTCCAAAATGGCGTAGATAAACTCATCGCTCCATTCGCCGCGATGTTTTCGGTTTCTCATAAAATGTGCTTCTCTCCGCATATTATTGCGTTCCATCACTCGATACGAGCCATAATTGTCAGCGATGCATGTCGCATAAATCCTATGACACTTTAGTTCTTCGAATCCAAAACGAATAAGCTCCTTTGCGAACTCGGTCCCATAACCCTTTTTCCAATCGTTGCGACACAATATCCAGCCGAGTGAGGCTTCATATTCATTTTCCAAAGAAATCCCGCCACTGCCAATGACTTTATCTGTACCCTTAATGGTTATGGCAAAAATATAGTCCTTCATCGGATCCTCTGAATATTTAGCAATGGATTTTCCTAAGAAATCTTTCGTCTGCTCCTCTGAATTGGGTCCAAAGGTCATATATTGAACATTCTCCAAAGAGCTTGCATAAGCATGGATTGCTTCAAAATCGCTTTCCTGCAATTCTCGTAATAGAAGTCGTTCTGTCTCAAGCTGCTTCATTTATTTGCTCCCCTTCACTGTCAAATTAAGGTCAACGTTGCGTGTCGGATGGAAAGAATGGAATAAATAGCAAAACAGTGAAATAATTACTGTAGTCATTCTAAAGTAAAGGAGCCTGTATCCATGAGCGAATTTCGAAAGGTCATCACCAAGCCCGGCGAAGTCATCGATTTTGAGACCTGTTTTGAGGAAAACCCCAATATCAGAACCGGTGTTCCTACCAAGCCCGGTAAATGCGAAAGACTCGAATACACCACATCTGTCTACGAAGACGGAAAGACCTATCAGAAGTACTGCTACGTCTATCTGCCCTACGGCTATAATCCGGAGGACAAGTCCAAAAAGTATAACGTACTGTACTTCCAGCACGGCAACACCTGCGATCCGCAGATATTCGGCGTCGGCGGCAACAAGCCCATGATCGATATGCTCTTCGAGTCCGGTGAAATCGAACCCTGCATTATGGCGTTCATCACCTACTATATGGATCCCGAAAGAGATTACAAGGAGAGAGTCGTTTCCGGCATGGTGTCCGCAGGTGACGGCGGCTGGCCCGAGATCAAGGGCAACTACTACAAGGAGATCGTGGACGACATCATTCCCCTAGTGGAAATGAAGTACAACACCTATCTTGCGGATCCCTCCCGCGAGAGCATCAAGGCTACCAGAGATCACCGTGGGTTTTCCGGTTATTCAAGAGGCGGCGTGTGCACCTGGAGCATTTTCCACCACGATTTCGAATATTTCAGATGGTATGCCCCCATGAGCTGCCATTGCAGAGCCGACAAGCCGAGGTCCCAGCCCGTAAGCCAGGAAGAGGTCACCGCTTTCCTGACCGCCCCGCTCAAGGCCAATCCCGAGCTTCCGTTCTTCCTCTTCGCCTCCAGTGGCAATCCCGACGCCGAGGAAATGAAGGTTCAGATGAAGTACATCCCCAAGCAAGATGGTTTCTCTTTCGGCAAAGATCCCGCAAAGAACAACATCTGTTTTGCCATTTCGGATTACTATCACACTGACTTCCTCGTTCCGTACTATTACTGGAACTCCCTAAAGGTCCTGTTCAAGGGCATCTAAGCCTTGCACGGTAAAGCGCCGTTTTTGTCGGTGTAAATACAGGTTTTATGCCCCGCGATTCATATCGGCACTGTCTGGTTCTATAACCGGCTGTGCCGATCATTCATTCGAAACATTTTGCTGCGATTGACCTGTCAGGCAGGCGAGCTTGACAGGACCTCGAATGGTTCGAGCCCTCCCTGCGGGCAGTCGAGCTTGACAGGACCTCGAATGGTTCGAGCCCTCCCTGCGGGCAGTCGAGCTTGACAGGACCTCGAATGGTTCGAGCCCTCCCTACGGGCAAAAGAAAGAGCCCTGCCACTCGCTGTCGCTCGGGCAAGGCTATTTCCTGTGGTCGAGGTGTCAGGACTCGAACCTGCGACATCCTGCTCCGAAAGCAGGTGCGCTACCAGTTGCGCTACACCTCGATGCGCTCGACTATTATACGACGCGGGCAATTCCGGTTCAACCATGATTAAATGGGAAGAAAGAACCATCTTTGAAGGAGGCTCCCATGGAACGTTCTTTTCGTCTTCCCTCTTCCCGTGACGGTACACCGGTTCACGTTATGGAGTGGTCGCCCGAGAATCGGCAGCCCAAGGCCCTCCTGCAGATTTCGCACGGGGTGGCGGAGCACATTGCGCGGTATGCTCCGTTTGCGCGGTATATGAGTGAACAGGGATTCGTCGTGTTTGGCAACGATCACCTCGGACACGGGCAGACTGCGGGGTCGCCGCAAGAGGTCGGCCATGTCGCGGACCAGAACGGCTGGACATACCTCGTGGACGACATGCTTTCTTTGATGCGTCAGGAGCGTGCCCAGTATCCCGACCTTCCACTGTTTCTCCTCGGACACAGCATGGGAAGTTTTTTGGCGCGCACCCTGGTCATCCGCTATCCGAAAGAACCGCTGGCCGGACTGGTGCTGACCGGGACCGCTCATATGCCTCCGGTCGTTTCCCTATTCGGGCAAGCGTTGTTTTCGGTGGTACGCATGTTTCGGGGCGGACGATCGCTGCCGGTGCGGCTGGACCGGATGATTTTTTCCGGCTACAACAAAAAGTTCGAACCCGCTCGCACTACGCGGGATTGGCTGACTCGCGACACCGACGTCGTGGACGCCTATGTCAGCGACCCACTGTGCGGATTTACGATTTCCACCGCCTCTTACCAGGAACTGATGAAGGGGTTACATGAAATTGCGGGAAAAGGCCGGATCCGCAAGATGGATCCGGCCCTTCCCATATTGATTGCCTTTGGTTCTTCCGACACCGTCGGCGCTTGCGGCTCCGGTCCGCGAGAGGTGGCGCGACGGTTTGCCGAAGTTGGGATCACGCAAATGGAGACCATTCTCTACCCCGACGCGCGCCACGAGATTCTCAACGAAACGTGCCGGGTACAGGTGTACTCGGACATCCTGCGATGGCTCGAAGCGCGTTTGGCAAAGGGCTAGACCATCAGCTTGTAGATCGACGTACAGTCGGCTGCGGTGAGCGGTACATATCCACCCAGCGTCTTCCCGTCGGTCAGGCCGAGTTTGCCCACCATGGCCGGGATGTCTTCTTCCCGTGCGCCCATACCCGCAAAGTCGGAAGGCAGTCCAAATGAGACGAACGTCTGCTGGAGCCGCTTGATGCCTTCCA
>JAAYKS010000176.1 GCA_012522285.1 Clostridiaceae bacterium
CCGCAGGCTTTGCCCCGCATGTGCCACCCGGAGCCGATCGGATTCGCCGCATCCTGTGCGACGAGGGATACCGCGCGGTATTCGTCGGTGGTTGTGTCCGGGACACTTTACTCGGACTTCCCGCCGCCGACTGGGACATCGGAACCTCCGCTCGTCCCGAAGACTGTATGCGGATCTTTTTGCACCACGGGATCGAGGTCATCCCGACCGGATTGCGCCACGGCACCGTCACGGTATTGTGGGACGGCGCGGGGTATGAGGTCACGACGTTCCGGGAGGACGCCGGCTACTCGGATGGTCGACGCCCCGACGCGGTGTTGTTTACGGACTCCCTCGAACAGGATCTCGCACGCAGGGACTTTACCATCAACGCGATCGCGTGGGATCCCGCATCCGGATTGATCGACCCCTTTGACGGACAAGCGGATCTCAAGTCCGGACGGATCCGGACGGTCGGCGATCCCTCGCTCCGGTTTTCCGAAGACGCGTTGCGCATGATGCGCGCGGTCCGCTTCGTCGGACGGCTCGGATTCTCAATCGATTCCGCCACCTTTGCGGCGATCCGCGCGCATGCCAATACACTCGTGCGGGTGTCGGCCGAGCGCATCTCCTCCGAGTGGGTCCAAACGGCTGCGTCCCCGCACCCGGAGGCACTTTTCCTGTATCACGAAACCGGGTTGCTCTCCTGGTTTCTCCCGGAGCTGGAAGCGCTGTATGCGCTGTCCACCGGCAGCGGGCAGTCGATCGGGGAGCATTGCATCCGTGTCGCTCTTCTGACCCCTCCGACGATGGTGCTTCGGATCGCGGGACTCCTGCACGACATCGCGCGGACTCCGGATCCAGGACCGGGTCCCGATCTTCACGCCGCCCTTTCCGCGGAGAGTGCCGATCGCATCTTGCGCAGATTGCGCTTCTCGGTCCGGGACCGGGAGCGGATCGTCTGGCTGATCGCAACGCACGACGATCCCGTGCCAGCCACCCCGGCGGATGCCCGGAGATTGCTGGCCGCCGCGGGACCCGATCGGTGGGAAGATTGGTTCGCGCTGGTGGCCGCGGATTGGATGGCAAACCATCCGAATGCCCCGAAGTCGGGTTTGGCCGGGTTGGAACGCGCAGCCGGCTGGGTTAGAAATTCGATCGAATCCGGAGATCCGATCGGAATCCAGCATTTGGCGGTCGATGGGACAGATGTTGTCCGTGCGGGGTTCGAAGGCCGCGCAGTGGGACGTGTCCTGCACAAGTGTTTGGATCTCGTGCTGGAAAATCCCAGCGCCAACTCCCGGGAAAACCTGATGCGCGCAATGAAATCCATGTCTGAGGAGGATCACCATGACTAAACCGATCTCTGTTCTCGCACTCGTGGGGGGTATTTCGAGCGAATCCGTGAACCGTTCCCTGTATGCTTTTCTTGTGGCCGAATTGCCTTCCGGCATGCATCTGGAGACCTTCCCGATCGAGTCGCTTCCCTTTTTTTCGCAGGATCTGGAGGAGGAGCTCCCGGAAAGTGTCTTGCGCCTCAAGGAGGCGATCGAGCGCGCGGACGGGGTGTTGTTTGTCACCCCGGAGTACAACCGTTCCTATCCAGGCGTGCTCAAAAACGCGATCGACTGGGGCTCCCGCCCCTGGATGCGGAACAGCTGGGAAGGGAAACCCGCGGCGACGCTGGGCGCGAGCATCGGGGCGATCGGCACCTACGGCGCACAGACCCACCTGAAAGCAGTGCTGTCGTTTTTGGACATGTCTTTGATGAACCATCCAGAGTTCTATTTCAACATCACCCGCGGTCTGGACGAGAACGGCGGACTGACTCCGTCTGCCCGCGCGTTGGTACGGGAGTATTTGGAGTCGTTTGACGCGTTTGTTCGGGAACATATTTCCGACTAGGCAAACGCGATCGAACGCGTTGCGAGCCCGAAAACGGGACATCCTCGTTTCGTTTTGTCCAAAGCGGGACGGGCTGAATTGGCTTTTACGTGTAACAATGCCTTTTTTTCAAATCGACGCTCTGCGGTATACCATTTTGCCGCACTCGGCCTATAATCAAAATGGCGTTTTTTGGACAATCCCTTTCCA
>JAAYKS010000018.1 GCA_012522285.1 Clostridiaceae bacterium
GGAATCAAACCTTGATTCCGAACCATTTTCCGCTCGAGAATCGCCAGTAGCAGATGGCGAGTCGGAGGATCATGTCGAACAGCATGGCGCACCAGGCGCCGAGCAGTCCGATTTCAAACACATAGATCATGAGGTAGGTGACTACCGGGCGGATGACCGTGACACACGCCATCATTGTGATCGCGACAAACCGGGTGTCTCCCGCACCGCGCAGGCATCCGGAGATCACGACCGATGAGGTCTGGAAGGGCTGGAAGATCGCAACCATGATCATGATCTGCGCTCCCAGTGCGAGAATGTCGGGATCGGACGTAAACAGACGGAACAACGGATACCGCAAGACGACGATGAAGGTCAACAGGATCATCGAAGCGGTCAGTGCCATGCGCTGCGCGGCTTTGCCGAATATCATGGACAGATCCGGACGCTTCTTCCCGAGGTTCTGTCCGACCAGGGACGTCCCTGCGATGCCGATTCCGTCGCCCATCGTAAAGGTGATCTGCAGAAACTGGCTCGCAAACGTGTGGGTCGCAAACTCCATGGTGCCCAGATCGGCGACAAATCGAGCAAACAACATGAAGCCGATCCGCAATGCGACTTGTTCGAGAACAGCGTTGCCGCCGATTTTGGTAATGCCTCTGACGATTGCTTTGTCCAGACGCCAGTTGTCACGCAGTCGGAGTTTGAGGAAGGTCCCTTTCCATGTGACCGAAATGATACACAACACAAACCCAACCACAAATCCGATGCAAGCCGCGACTGCCGCCCCGTCCACACCGAGTTGGGGAAACCCGAAACGGCCCTGGATCAGCAGATAACAGAACAGAAGATTGAACAGGTTGGATGTGATGTTGACCAGCATCGTAACCCGCGTATTGCCGCGCCCGCGCTGGGCGGCATTGATCGCCATGGTAAGTGCGTTGAACGGAATACCCGCGGATATGATCCGGAAATAGGAGGTCGCCAGTCCGATGGTATCTTCTTTGGCGCCAACCAGCCGCATGAGCGGATTTGCCGCCAGAATCGCGAAGGCCGTGATGCCTCCCGCCAGCAACAGAATCAACACGATCGCATTGCGCATGGTCCGGTTTGCGTCCTCTTGCCGGCCTTCTCCTTTTCTGCGGGCGACGATCGCGGTGACACCCACGTTGGTCGCCATGAAGATCGCAAGCATCAGCATACGAGGCTGAGCGGTCAGACCGACTGCGGCGGTTGAGGCTGCCCCCAGATGTCCGACCATGGCGGTGTTGACGGAAGAGACCAGCGACATCAACACCATTTCCATGACCGCGGGGGCCGCGATACGGGCGAGTTCTCCATAGGCTTCCCGGGGTTCGGGAATCTCGCCGAGCCGCTTGCTCTCAGCGATCATATAGCGGGTGCCATAGAGTCTTTCCAATGCTCGGATCAAGGTGGAGCCTCCTCGGAGAATGCGGTGGAATCAAGCATTCCGGCAATAAAAAAGCCCTTCCCGCGTGTTAGGGGTTTTCGTCGGGAAACGCATGGAGTATCCGCATCGGGTTTTTCTAATGCAGGGAGTATATCACAACTTCGTCAGGAAACAGCAGAAAACTGTCTGATTTTTGTCGCACCTGCGGGATGCACCCCCTGACGGTTTGCATCCCGTCCTCTTTCACCCTATTATGATAATCAACTAAAACCAGCCGGCAGGCGCAGGACAGGCCACATGGCACAGCTTCCGGCTGCCACCGCATTCCAGTCCTTGAGGAGTTACATGTACAAAATCGTGAATAAAGACATTTTGAACCCTTCCGTCCAACGTATTGCGATACACGCCCCCGAAGTGGCGCGCGCCGCACGTCCGGGACAATTCATCATTCTGCGCGTCGACGAAAACGGTGAACGGGTCCCCCTGACCGTCAACGACACCGACCCGGTGGCGGGTACGGTGACCGTCGTGTATCAGTTGGTTGGCATGACCACGCGGATGCTGGCACAACTGGAGGTGGGAGACCACCTCCAGGATTTCGTGGGTCCGCTCGGAAATCCGTCCGACCTCGAAGGGCTGTCCCGTGTCTGTGTCGTCGGAGGAGGGGTCGGATGCGCGATCGCCTATCCGCAGGCCAAGGCCCTGCACAAAGCCGGCGCCCGTGTCGACATCATCGCTGGATTCCGCTCTGCCGATCTGGTCATCCTCGAGGAGGAGATGAAAGAGGCTTCGGATTGGCTGGCTGTCGCGACCGACGACGGCTCCAACGGCAACAAAGGGTTCGTCACCGACCTTCTGCGCGCTCGCATTGACGAACTCGCCGCTCAAGGCGACACCCCCTTTGAAAGAATCCTTGCGGTCGGTCCGCTGCCCATGATGCGCGCGGTCGCGAATCTGACCCGGGAATACGGCATCAAAACCATCGTCAGCATGAACACGGTCATGATCGACGGCACCGGCATGTGCGGTGGCTGCAGACTTACGGTGGGCGGAAAAACCGTTTTCGCCTGTGTGGACGGCCCCGAATTTGACGCCCACGAGGTCGATTTTGACGAAGCGCTCCGACGTGGTGCTTTCTACCGGACGCAGGAGAAAGAACGCGAAGAAAACTGCGGTCTGTTCCGGGAGGTGCGCTGACATGGACGACATCCGTCGCAAGACCCCCATGCCGGAGCGGGACCCGGCGCTGCGTGTAACCGGGTTCGAGGAAGTCGCGCTGGGCTATGACGCGGATCTGGCCGCACGCGAAGCCGCGCGCTGTCTGGACTGCCGCCATCGACCTTGTGTGGCCGGTTGCCCGGTCGGAATCGACATTCCGGGATTCATTCGCCAAATCAAGAACGGGGATCCGGGGGGCGCCTATGTAACCCTCAAACAAAGCAATGCCCTGCCCGCGGTCTGCGGTCGGGTCTGCCCGCAAGAAAACCAATGCGAAAAGGTATGCGTGCGCGCCATTAATGGGGAATCGGTCGGAATCGGCCGCCTGGAGCGGTATGCCGCAGACTGGCACCGAACCCACGAAGAGGACCGTCCGGAGGTGACTGCCTCCAACGGGCATCGCGTCGCGGTGGTCGGGTCCGGGCCGGCCGGCCTGACTTGCGCGGACGAACTTGCGGGACTCGGGTACGCCGTGACCGTATTCGAAGCGTTGCATCGTACGGGCGGGGTGTTGACCTACGGGATCCCCCCCTTCCGTCTCCCAAAAGACATTGTGGAATATGAAGTCGAGACATTGCGGAAAAAAGGGGTGACCATTCGCACCAATTTCGTGGTGGGTCGCACGGAGACGCTCGAACAACTGATGGAAGACGGGTTTGAAGCCATCTTTATCGGCGCGGGTGCGGGACTTCCGACGTTTTTGAACATTCCGGGAGAGAATCTCAACGGGGTCTATACGGCCAATGAGTTTTTGACCCGCATCAACCTGATGAAAGCATACCGGGGCGACAGCGCCACACCGCTGTGCGACAGCACCTCGATCGTGGTGGTGGGCGGCGGCAATGTCGCGCTGGATGCGGCACGCTGTGCCCGCAGAATCTGCAAAGGCGATGTCACCATTGTCTACCGCCGGAGCGAGGCTGAAATGCCCGCGCGGCGTGAGGAAGTTCATCACGCGATGGAAGAAGGCATCCGGATGCGATTCTTGACCAATCCGGTCGCCTTTGCAAGCGACGCTGCCGGCCGTGTGTCCGGTGTCGACTGTGTTGAAATGGAACTGGGCGAACCGGACGCCACCGGACGGCGCCTTCCGATCGAAAAGCCCGGCACGCAATTCCTGGTCGACTCCGACACCGCGTTCGTCGCCATCGGCACCTCTCCCAACCCCTTGTTGCGGCGAGCCTCTCCCTCTCTGGAAGCCAGTGAGCGCGGGAGCCTCAAGATCGATGCCGAAACCGGCATGACGACGATGCCCGGTGTGTTCGCGGGGGGAGACATCGTCAGCGGAGACGCCACCGTCATCCTCGCGATGGGTGCCGGCAAGCGCGCGGCGGCCGGGATAGACGCCTACATTCAAAATAAAAAATAGCATGGGGTTTGTGATTCGCGGCTGTCATCTGCCCAAATGAATCGTTTGAAGAACATCCTCCTGTTTGCTATATTGATAATGAAAGGCAATTGGCTCCCACAGATCTTTCTCCGTTGTCACTCTCAGCAGTCCGGCCATGATGCAAGTTCACCTTTTGGTTTCTCCAGCAGGTAGCAGGCCGTCCCTCGTAATCAACCCCTTGCGCAAGCTGAGTGAAGTGACACCGTATCGTATAGCGGAGGAAGTGTTATGTTCAGACACAGGTTTTTTTTGCGAGCTAAGCCCGCACTCAGGTTTCTTCTCATACTCGCATTTATGTCGTTTTCTGTTCTGCTCTTTTCTTCACCCGTTACCGCAGCAACATTAACATTGAAGCCCGAGCCCGAGGCATCTCAGGACGTTTGGGTTTCATCCAACAGTCCCGATTACAACTATGAGAACAACGGGATCATGA
>JAAYKS010000177.1 GCA_012522285.1 Clostridiaceae bacterium
AAAAGAGGATCTCGCGCTGATCGACGCCTATGCGGAAGACATCGCCGACCGCCTGGACGCGCTTGGACTCTGATAAGTAAATTTACAAAAAGGGGAGAGCGGCTGGAAGGGCCAGCCGCCTCAGTCCGCAGCCGGACCCGTTGCGGGGGACATGTTATCGCTTTCGGGATCCGTGGCGGCTCGCCGGTCCGGCAGGGTGCAGAATCGCATGAGACCGAGATGGAACGCGCCGGGATCGCTCCGGAATCGTTCGCACAGCGCGGCCGCTTCCGATTTGGAGGGGAGCCGCAGGCTGAGCTCCAGCAGGGTGCCGATGCCGTCACCCATCCGAAGATCCACGCGGTAGCCGCCCGCGGCGTCCGGTTGCCAGGAGGCTTCCGCCGCTCTGCCGTCGCGCTCTGCGCGCGACCAGCGGGCGGTCTCGCCGGCCAGATAGTCCGCCACATGGCGCGGGATGCCCTGGGCGAGCGTGCGCAGCGCTTCCGCTCCGCGGGGTGTCAGAGAACACCGCTCCACGGCCCTCCCGTGCGAATCCTGTTCGGATTCGTCCTTGCGGACCGACAGGACGACGCATCCGTCGTCGCGCAGGGACTCAAAGGCCTGCATAAACTGGAAATAGTCCATATAGGCGGTTCCGACCGCCCGATCGTTGAGCTGTGGGAGCGTGAGACCCTCCACACAGGAAAGGATATATAAAACGATGACTTTGTTGGTGACGTCCGCGATCCGTGCCATGCCGATCCGCTCCCTGCTCCGGATCCTCTGGAGTGGCCGATCCGGGTTTTTCCATTATAGCAGACGCGCCCTTCCGGCCGGTGTCAGGTCTTGATGAAGACCCTGCTGGTCGCGCTCAACGCACGGTTCTCCCACTCAAATCCCGCCGTGCGGACCCTTCGCGCGTATGCATGTGATCCGTCCCGCACCCCGCCGGTGCCTTCGGAGCATCTTGCCATCTACGAGACCCACATCAACCAGCCGCTGGCCGGGGTGGTCCGCGACCTCGCGCACTCCCGCGCGGATCTGTACGGGTTCTCCTGTTACCTATGGAACATCGAAGCAGTGCTCCGGATCTGCCGCGATCTGCGCGTCCTGTGTCCGGACGCTGTGTTGCTGCTCGGCGGCCCCGAAATCCCCCGGGGGGACGCCGGCCGTGCGTTTATGGAAAAGCACGGTGAGATCGACGCCTTGCTCGTCGGAGAAGGGGAAGTCTCGTTTTATCGGCTGCTGTCCGGGCTACAAAGCGGAGCCTATCCCGCCAAGATCGCCACAGGCGTGCCCGGACTGCTCTGGCGGACCGGGGAGACCGGGATCGAACACTTGCCTTGTGACCCGCCGCTCGACCTGGATTCCATTCCGTTTCCCTACGGGACGGGGAAAGACGGACTCGAGAACCGGATGGCGTATTATGAATCGTCGCGCGGATGTCCCATGGGATGCGCCTACTGTCTGTCCTCCCTAGACCGGACCTTGCGATATCGTTCACTGGACCTCGTGCGGGAGGAGACCGCGTGGCTGGCGCGAAGTGGTGTCCGCACGGTGAAATTTGTCGACCGGACGTTCAATGCGGATCCCCGCCGCGCCGTCGCCATCTGGCGGCACATCACCTCGCTCGAAACGGACTGTGTCTTCCATTTTGAAGTACTCGCGGACCGCCTGGATCCACCGTCGATGGAGGTGCTGGCATCTTCGCCCCCCGGGCGGATCCAGCTGGAGATCGGGATTCAGTCGGTACATCGTGACGTATTGACGTCAGTGGTAAGAAACACCGATCCAGATATATCGCATCAGATGGTGGAGAAGCTGGTCGCGATGGGCAACCTGTCAATCCATCTGGATCTCATCGCGGGTTTGCCCGGCGAATCCTTCGAACGGTTTGGCCGCTCCGTGGACCAGACGTTTCGGCTACGTCCCACGGCGCTCCAGATCGGCATTCTCAAGATTCTGAAAGGCACCCAAATGGAGCAAATCGCCCAGACGCGCGGGTATCGGTACAGCACGGTGCCACCTTATCGGGTGTTTGCGACCGACACGCTCTCCGTCGAGGAAATGTACCGGCTGGAAGACATCGGAAAGCTGGTCGACCGATATCACAACAGTGGGGCGTTTGCCGCCACCTTGCGGACCGCCCTGCCGGAAGGGGATTCCCCGTTTACTTTGTTCGACCGGCTGGCGGCCGGTTGGCGCACCAGCGGACTGTTCGACCGTGCGGTTTCGCAGGAGGAAGCCGCGGCGTTTCTGCTGGTGT